>JAGLOH010000001.1 GCA_023139025.1 Candidatus Heimdallarchaeota archaeon
GGATATATTTAGGAGAAATTCAATCTAGGGAACACACTCAAGCAATGTTCGAAGCTCTTAATGCTGGTTTGAAAGGAATACAAACAGCCCATTCAGATTCAGTTGAAAAAATTCTTAGAAGGTGGGAAAATCTTCACAAAATTGCTCGTTCAGATTTTCTTTCTTTAGATATTATCATAATAATGAGGAGGGAAATAACAAAAAGCACTTTCATTCGAAAGATAGTTGATGTCTATGAGGTAAATCCTAACAACGTTAGCAAAGAAAATGAGTATGGTTTCTTAACTAAAGTATATGATGAAGATATGAATGAAAATCAAATGTTTCAAATAATAAAAAACAAATCAAGATTAAGTAGTAAAATTAATTCAATTCTAGAGAGAAATCATTCTTTCAGAAGCATGCAAGCAGAGAAATGGGGATTAAAGCTTGAAAATAATAACTCAAATAAAAGTGAGAAAGATTATTTATGAAAATAATAAATTATGGTAAATCCAGTTCCAAAGTTACTCAGTTCAGCATTTTTCCGAAGGCAATATTATATAGATTGGCTCTAGGAAAAGTTGAGAAACATTCCAAATTCTTTATTTCTGAAAAGGATTATAGGAACATAAGGTTAATTGGAAATTCATCTTTATTGTTTTTTGTAATTTCGTTTGTGATTTTCCACTATGTTACTCTAATTAATGTTCCAATTGCTTTACTTATCAGCTTAATAGCGAGTATATCATTTCTTTTTGTGTTAAGTGATTATATTCGCACCAAAATACTAAACCGTCATCAAAAATTTGAGGAAACAGCTTTTCTAATAATTAATTCGTTATCAATCAATATGGTTGCAACTCAATCCTTTCCACACTCTGTTGAGCTTCTGCTGACTAAAGGAATCAAAGACAAATATTATACTAGATATTTTCAAGATATGCTTTACAGTTTGAATCTAGGGGAAAATGAAGATGAGATAATCAATAATGGCGGAAAAATTTTTTTGAATAAACAATATGAAACATCATTCCAAAATATAAAGAACGAAAATGCTTTCATTGAATCTGATCCAGAATTTATATTGTATATAAGAAAAGGAATCAAATTGATAGAAGATAACATAGTAATTTTTATCGCGGTTTCTTGTCTATTACCACTAGTACTAAGTATGGTTCTATCATTCTTGTTACCATCAAACTCTCCAACAATATTCATTTTCCCTCTTCTTTATGCAGTCTTTGGAACCCTGATTCTTCGTTTCATGAACAATAAGAATATTGGTGATTAATATGATAAGATTAAATTGCACAGATTTTAACTTTCTTAACAATATTGCTTTGAAACTTGAAAATGGTGAAAATCTAGAAAGATCTTTCTTTCTATCAGAAAATGTACCAAAGGAAATTCTTACTAGATTACAATTAGGAGAAAATTTGCTAGATATAATTTCTTCTATTGATTTCAGTTATCCTGCTTTAAGAAATCTTTTTTCCTCTGTTGACTACGCAGATGAAACGGAAATTCTTGAACGAGTAAAAACTACATCTAAATTAATTAGAATGCGCGAAGAGGTTCTTAAAGAAAAAGAATCATCCTTAAAAATTCATAGAAGAAGACTAAAAATTATACGTTATGTAACTATGTTTACTATTGCAATGATTGCGGGTTTTTCTCCTATATTCTCAAATCTATATAGTTTTATTAGCACAGGGGAATTTACTAGTTCTTTTTCTATTTGGTCAATATTATCTGTATCATTTCTTATCATAAATTTACTAAACAATTACTATCTACTTAAAATGGGTAATGAAGAAAAAATAAAGCTCAGGCTTGTTCCGGTGATTTTATTGCATTTAGCAATAGTAGTCGGTGTCAGATTTTTCATATTAAATCTTATCCCTATTTAGAAAGAAGACTTCAATATCCTAGTTATCTCTGTAGATATTTCTTGAAATTATTCGAAACTAGAGGATAATCTTTCACTAATCTCTGTAATTATATCCTCATAATCGTAGGAAAACATGAACTCCGCATGGTCCCGAATTGTGAATTCAGCAACATTCGCAGACTGTGCAACCAACTTCTGGGTTAAAGCAGAGGAATGTTTTATCTTTCGTGATAGGAGTTTATCAGCCACATAAGCTGAGGCAGCAGAAAGAGGATAAGGTCTTCTTCCTCCACGATCAGGATAAGGAATTCTTTCAAGTATTTTTAAGCAAAGAAGTTGAAGTATTTTTTCATAAACATAAACATCTATTGAATATTTTTTCTCAATTCTTTCTTTTATTGCTTCAGAACGACAGATTAAAGAACAAATTCTAAAAACATAGTCTTCACTTCGCCTAATTCCACTTACAGAGGGTTTAATATTCAAATCTTGCATGAGACTTAGTAAATTTTTACCAAGAACTCTATGTCCTAGTTCTCTATAAGTTCCAACAATCTCTTTTAAGGTAAGGGGACAATTATGTCCACATTCACGAACACTTAGAAGTAAAGCCATTGCAGATAAAAGAACATGGTTTGTTATTTTCTTCTTATGTTCAGACTTATATTTATGATAAAGAAAGAGTGTTCGATCTCTTATCTTAGTAGGAACTTGAAGTCGCGAAAACACTTCATTTAAAATTTTAATTGTTCTAAAATCCGTTTCCTTCCCTTTTATAGCTCCTGGAATATGATAATAATTTTTGAACTTTCGAAATTTGTATTGATTTGTTTCATCTAATAGAGATCCATTAGCATCTCTAAACATGTACTCCTCAACTGAACCAATCGAAGAACCCAAAGAACTTACAACGGCTAGATTATTATTAATTGATGTGTACTGTTGATTTCTTCGAGTTCCATCCCGAGACACTGTACCCAGTTGAAAGGAAGATGATTCAAGAACGGAATCATGTACAAGACCACATTTTTGGCACACGTTGAGACCATTTTCTTGAATAATTCTAGAACCGCATTCATCACACAAGCAGCTTTCCATTTTACTCAGAAAAATAACCTTTCCGAAACTATTCAAAATTGTTAAGATTGAAATAAAGCTATGAACTATTTTATGTACAATTCAGTACTATGTTTGGTGTTTTTGTCTGACTTCAAAAGAAAGAAGGGGCAGAGGGCTGAAAGTATTCAGTCCTCAGGAAAAAAGCATTCTTGTGTGCTTAAACACCTTTTTACCCAAATGAAACTAATATAAGGTATAGAAAAATAGACAAGAAGTGAGAATGAAATCTCTAAACACAAAAAGAGTATGTTTTAGGTTACTCAAACCTATTGAAAATTGTGCTGTTTTTAAAATATAGTCAGTATATAAGATTAGAATGAGACTCAAAAAAATAATTCCAGTAATATTTTTACTCTATATGCTAATATTTCTTAAATCTCCTTTAGTTGATAGTAATGATTCCACATCCATTGCTGATATTAATGGCAATGAAATCATAAAAGATCTAAATGAAGAAGGAAAGAAAGGAACTGAAATCACCGATAGTTCTGGGTTTCTAAAAAATAGTAAAGCTGAGCTAGATGAGGAAATATCAGCAAGCAATGAGGAAAATTCAATAGAGGATGCGTTAAATGGTTTCAGTCCAAATATAAGTTTGACGGGAAATTATGTGGGGGAATCCTTAGAAGGAAATTTTGAAGATGAAAACTCAAGTATTTTCTTACCTAGCAATGGACAATATTCACTAGAAGGAAATATTACTGATTTACAAGCTCAATACATTAATAATCCAGGGGCGGAGGATAGTCACGAATTCTATTCAGAGGGTGCTATTAAAGCTGGAGTAGAAGTTGAAAGATTGCATTATTCCGGAAGCTGGGATGGGGAGTATGTATGGAAATTCTATTCTTACAATTCTGAATCCATAATGTATGCACTTAATCAAAAAGACATAAGCTTATACAATACTAATACAAAAATATCTTATAATTATCTTCTAGCATCAAACTCAAGCTTACAGTATGTGTTAAATTCATCTTTAATTTTTGATTTTGTTTTTGATACTTGTCGTATTATGGTGATTCATTGGCATTACACAGATGTGGAACCACCATCAATTGGAGATAATACAACATCGCCATTCATAGTATATAGACTATTACAAAACAGTAGCTGGGACAATCAATGGAACGATTATACGCTTTATATGAGTGATCTTTTTTCTGAAGGGAATCCTTTGATACCCACAATGCTAAAATCATTTGGAATTTATGTGATATCTCCTGAGGTTTCAGATTGTACAGTTCTATTTGATGATTTAAAACTCGAAACCTCATTAACACCTTCAGATATTAATCTAAGATTAAATGACATACAGATAAGTTCAGCAAACATGGGGGAAGGGAATCTTAATGCAGATATCTTATTTGAGGGGACAGCACCCTATGAATATAATTTAGGTTGGTATCACAATTCAGATTATAAAATAAGTGCTAATTTCACAGTAAGGGCGTCAGGTGTAGTATCCATACTGTATGAAAAACAAATCTCTTTTCAAAATGAAACATCTATTCTACTTTCTATCTCAATTAACAATCTTTCACTACTTGTAAACCCAGTCAATTTTTCTTATCCTAATAATTGGTTGATGACAGGAAGTCTACAGGGTGCAGATATTTTGAGTGATATCGATATAGGAGGAGGATATCGGAATCTTTCGTTAGCAAGAAAAGCTGGAATCTATGATATTAATTTTCAGTTCATTCTACCGAACCAAATAGAGTCTACAAGTATTGAAAATTTAACTATTTTCGAAACTCTAAATGCCACATTTATCTTTCGAGAAACACTTCAAAATAACGTAATTGAGCTGTTCTGGGTTGGTGCTGAAAATGGAAGTGCAATGGGTGAGTTAGTAAATGATGAATTAGAATTTACCTTTCCGCCAGGGATTACAAGTGGAAGTGTTGAGATAATGTTCCTTGTAATCGAAAACAATCTAATAGGGTATGAAAACGCCACTGTAACTCTAATGAGAGAAGCTTCGGAATTAATAGTTGAACAAGAAATTAATATTCCAAAATATGCGTTGAAAGAAATAGGTGTGTCTTATCTCAGCCTTAATCATTTAGTAGAAATTGAAAATGCTACCATTAATGGAATTTTGGATAATGAAGTTATTCCTAGTTTCATAATAGAAGGTCAATATGTTTTTAGAATTTCTTCTTTCTATCTGACAGAAAATAACTATACATTGGAGATTCATGCTGAGTCCTCTTCTCATGCAACAATCCGAAAATCCGTTAATGTTTTGATTTATGACAGTGAAATAAATATAGATTTCGAGTATGAAAATGCAGAGATCTCATCAGATTTTCCTTTGCACTTCAATGTAACTTCCGATAATTCACCGGTTGGTCTAGTACCAATCACAATTGAAATCAATGAATATGAAGCTCACACTGGAGTTACTGACGAATATGGATTTTATACATATGTAATTTCTTTACCTCAAGATCTCCTTATTGTCAACATTAATTGTTCAATTTTCAAAGCTTATACACCAATTGTAATAAAGACATTTCAAATCGTGCTAGAAAATTTACTTATAACGGCTGAAAAAGGCTATGAAGATGTAATAATTACAGAGAATATTACGTTTACATATGATATTACTTATCCATCTACACATGATAGGTGGATATATTACATTAATGATGATATGGTGCCACTTTTAGATGTTTATGTTGAAACAAATACCTTACAAATCCCTGTTCATGTGGATTCAGGTGCGCTCTATTGGCATATTCAAGCAGATTCTAGTATAGATGACCACAAATTGAAAATAACTACAATTGGTCCTAGTTTATTAGCTACAACAGAAGAGAATGATGATATAATCTCAATACACTTTATTATTAATTCTGAGGTTAGAAGCTATTCCGATGTTTCCATGTTATATTATTTTAATGAAAGTTATTCTACTTCGAAATATGAGTGGAAGCTTATATCAAATGTTCAGGATGATGTAACTAGTCTGTATGAATTACAAGTAAACGATCTTTACGTTTATGCAACAAATCTGCAAATTACAAAGGGAAGTGCGCTAATGCTTGAACTGGTGGGAACCAAGGTATCAAATACAAGGTCTATAACAAACGTAGTAGTACCATTAGTATCAAGTTCAGGGGTACTTCTTGGTACAATCACTGCTGTAATTAAAATCTACAAGAAGAAAAAAGGAATGGTCCTCGAAATTTAAGCATTTAAGTTGTTTCTTCCTCTTTTCCTACACTAAATGCATGGTAAAACAGTGCAAAAACGACAGCAATTATAATTACAATAATTATCAAGGTTTTTATTATTGAGAAATCCATACTAACCCGGTTGAAGTTGCATTTTGTTTATTAATAAGCTTTTCGACCAAATGCAAAAAAAGGCAAGGGTTTCTATTCAGTATAAATCTGCTTTACCATGTTTTTGGTTGCTTCTGCATATCTAACCTTCTCTATTGATTTAGCAATTAGTTCTAAGCTTTTAAGATAAAGATTTTGATTTACTTTGCCACTTATTATTAATTCTGAGTTAACAAAATTATTAGCTTTCAAAAAGGAATAAGGTGCTTTTTCTGATTCATTTTCCTCCACCATTCTTGCTGCAGTGTCAGCAGGCAATTCTAAGACAATTTCAGCCAATTTACCAGCGCATAGTACATTGATATTTCCTGTTCCATCATTAGCAACGAAAGTAAAAAGAATACGATTTAATGGCTTATCAGTATCTCCATGCACTGCACAGTTGTAAGTATTATTTTCCTTTTTCATTTTCTTTTTACATTCAGGACATAATGGATAAACAAATTGTTTCTCTATGAGTTTCACTACAGTTGCTTGAATAGAAACTTCATCTCCTTCTTCAATATCCTCTATATCTTTAATTTTCTCCAAGTCAATTTCAAGTGATGAAACCTCTAAGCTAGATACAAAGTCTTGAGGATTAGAAGGGTTATTTAATGCTTTTTTTACAATTGAATTTTTACTGATTAACAATTCAGTTCCATAACCAGCGTCTTCTTTAACACTCGCATTATAAATTTCAACACTATCACCAATATTTAAATCAGAAATCTTAGTTATATTTTCACGCCAACAAGTAATGCGAATGGTACCTGATTGGTCTTCAACTCTTAAGTTTCTTAGTTGAATGATTTCATCTTCTTTGGTTTTTATATCTTGAATTGGACTTAAATCACTTACAATACCTTGTATGTGTGCTTCCTTCATTTCGTCATTGACATCTTTAATGTTTGTAAAATCCAATAGATATTGGCTAATTGAATTGGAATCTATGCTCTCAACATCTACTCGTGTTTGATTTCCGCAATGAATCTCAATATCTGAATATCTTCCTTTTCTTGTAAAACCATTAATTATAGAAATGATTTTGTTTATGTCATTTTCATTTATTAGTTGAGTCTTATCATCCCATAAAACAACACGAATAATCCCTGTGCTATCAGAAATTGTGATATCTCTTACTTTACCTTTAGATCCATTTTCTCTGGAAAATTCATGTAAGGGATTTACATTAATTATCAAGCCTTTTGCTGATATAAGAGAACTTAATTCAGTAATCTGATTTATTGGTAATAATTGAGCAGCAATATCTGTTCCTGAGCCAATAAAGCCTTTTTTCACAATTATGTCAGCCAAATTGTCCCTCTTAACAATATTTGTGTATTTGCTTGAATGCAATTCTAGGTGTCCCTTTAATCCTACTTTTGAAGCTAATCTCACAACTTCAATAATATCCCCTAAACCGATATCTTGAACATCATCAGCTTTTTCATTCCAGAAATTAACATAAATCTCTCCGGTTTCATCACCAAGGACTAAACCTTGTTTATTACCTTTTGAACCATCAGACCTTTCAAATTCAAGGATGTCATCTTTTTGAGTTACCTTACCAATTAAAGAAAGATCAATCTCATTTCCTCTAATATTCTTAATTTTGGAAAACTCAGATTCAAATGCAGGTAATTCAGAATCATCAATACCTGAGGGTCTAATTTGAATTTGGCTTCTTATTCCTAAGTGTACCTCTACAGATTCATCCCGTCCAGCTTTTGTATAGCCATTTAAAATTCTTATTGGATCGCCTATTTTGCAGTTAGTGTCTTGAAGCTCAACTACTTTCTGATCCCAAAACACAACGCGAATTTTACCAGTTTTATCCTCAATAAGAACCGATTGCAAAACTCCATCGGAGCCATCTTTTTTCTTGAAATTATGTTGGTTGTAAATTCTATAAATACGACCAATTAGATTGACACTGTTTAGTTCCAGAACTAATTGATCGATACTTAAAGTGGTTTGTACCTGAATTGGAGGTTCTGAAGATAGGTCAACACCCATTTCCCTTGCTACAATATGAACAGCCCCAAGCTGTGTCACAAACTCCCCTAGTTCTTCCATCTTATCGTTGATAAGTTGATGAATTTCTTCTTTTCCCATACTTGTTTCAGTTGAAATTATATCAACTATTTCCTTTAATGAGCGTTGACTTGACATGTAACAAACTCCCTTATTTAATTTGTATAAATCTTTTGATTGGATTGTGATATTAGATTCACTGCCTTTTTTCCTACAACTAGGAAAATCTCTGAGTGATTCTTAAGTTTTGAATTAATAAAGGCAAAATCACTAGCAAAAATAGACATAAAAGAGAACCATTTACTATTAGTTTCCATGTTTTGAACTTCATATGACTTAACAAACGGTACTTTGTTGTAAAACTCAACAAGTTCTCTTGGGGATATAATTACTAAAGCCATCAATTCATCATTTTCCATAATGATTTGGGGTTGGATTAATCCTCTATCCTTAAGTTTAGATTTAATTCTAAATAATGTTCTAATGGAAACGTTGTTTTCTTCTGCTATCTTTTTAATATTTGGTCTTCTAAAATCCGTTTCACAGTTTTTCATGAGTTGTAGGACGTGGTTTTTACTTGATGCAGGAACATAAAAATCATCTAAATCTTTCTCTCGATTCAAGTTTTTCAAAGTTTTCTTAGATTTATTTACAGGAATCCAATCCTGAAACGAAAGACCACGGTTCAATATTTCTGTGTTACAAACTATTTTTTTGTTTATAACCTGATAAATGTAAGGCTGTTTAATCTCTTGAGAAGATAAACCATGGAAGAGTTTGAAATCTGGAAACAAAGTTATTTTATCTAGAAATTTAAGCTTATTGCTCGAATTTTCAATTTCAGTGAAACCAAAGAATTCATAGGCATCTATTGGAGAATAATCTGCAAAACAACCAAGAAAAACGCCTCTTGATTTCAGGGAATTAATAATATTGCTTATTTTTTTCTCTGAAATATTTAGCTCGCTTGCTAATTGCTTATTGAGAATATTGGGGTTTTTATCAAGCTTTTCTATTACTTTCCTTTCCACAAAGTCTAGTTTTACTTTCCTCTTATTTGTCAATAGATTTGTCTCAAAAAATTGAACAACCTCGCTTGAATTCATTCTTCTCAAATAAATGTGATCATGAAAGTTTTTCATTTCAATCCAAAAATCTTTATAATTAGTAAACTTCCAAAATTCATTCACTTGCACATTTTTTTCATTATAACAATATCTTAGAAAAATATTAGTAAGCTTATCCCTTAAATTTTGATTAAATCTAGGGAAGCTATCTCTAAAAAGATTCTTAGCCATAGTTTGGGAATATTCATTAATCTCAAATCTAAAGTCAGCTATATTTATTTCACCATTAAATAATGATTTTAGTAATCTAAGAGCTTCTGTACTAGTATCATATGTTCTCTGAACATTCATCATAAAAATAAAGAAATTTGAATATTTATACACCACTTTTTGTAAAAGAAAAAAAACGAAAAATATGAAAAGAACTCGATAATCACTTAATTGTAACAGTGATTTTTCTTTTATTTCTATATTTGAAAACAAGAATTGAAATACCAAAAATTACAGCAGAGAGAGCAAAAACAAGTAAAGCATAGTTCTCAAAAACCCATATTGCAGGAGGATCTCTTTCTAGATGAGGGGTATATTCCAAGAGCCAGAGAATTAGGTTGCTCCATAATTCGAGATTTTGATTTTGTTCAATCCAAGTTGAATTTTCTGCAATCTCTAAGTCACTGAACATTATTGTTGAACCTGACATGACTAATCTGGTACCTTTAGTTTTTTTTGCAAAAAGCCAAGTAAGGAAACCATTGGTTGGATCTCTATATATATCATATTCTTCGTTAATTGCGTATGATGTAATGGGTGTTTTTCCAACTTGAACTATTTTTTCCAATGAGTCATCCTCCAGTCCTTCATTTCCTAATGAAATAGAGTCTGAATAAATCGTAACATTGTCAATTTTTGTTTCCTGCCAGAAGAAATCTATGTTTTCATTGAAAATTATCTTTGTTGAATCATACTCATTAAATGTTACATGTGTTGCATTTCCATATGTACTATTAAAATCATCTACAATTACTCTAGAAAGCGATTGGTTTGCGCCAAACATGAATCTTGCAGATGTTAACCAATTGTCTCTCTCATTTAGAAGTTCATTCATTGTGGTAGGATGACCTGTTATATTAT
Organism: Candidatus Heimdallarchaeota archaeon; assembly: GCA_023139025.1. Taxonomy (GTDB): domain Archaea; phylum Asgardarchaeota; class Heimdallarchaeia; order Heimdallarchaeales; family Heimdallarchaeaceae; genus UBA460. The sequence goes on from JAGLOH010000001.1 coordinate 10,563, forward strand.
CCTGTTGAGTCAATGGATTGCAAAGTAAAAATAAAGATCCACCAAGTTCTACGTAATCAAGGATTGCATCTTTCTCTGTTTGATCTAAGCTATCATCTTCTCCAAGTCCAGGGTTTGTAAAAATAAGCAAATCTACACCTTGAAGATTTGTAGAATTAAACCTTGTTTCAGTCTGGAATAAAAGTTCAATTACAAGCTCAGTGTCCGGATCTTCAATTGTAATATTAATAAGGGAGCTTAAAGCAGTATCCATAAAAGTTCTATTGAAAACTTGTCCATGTGATTCATCAAAAAGAACTACATAATTCAGTGTCTGTTGACCAGAGATATCATATATGTAGGGTACATTGGTTACTGTTACCAAGCAGAGCAATAAGAATACTAAAGTGCGATTTTTCATATTATCCCTTATTAAGTAATTTGTTAGGAAATTAAAGAAAGTATATTTAGACTTTTCGCCCTTTGTGGATTTTTATTCTTAATTTCGAAAATAGTGGATTTGATGAAAGGGATGGGGAATCTAAAGGATTTTTCTTACAATATAACATTGAATCAGAATCTTTAAAAATTATAGAAAAAGGAATTTATTGAATTTGCCTCGATAGCTCAGCTGGTAGAGCGTTACCTTGGTAAGGTAAAGGTCAGGGGTTCAAACCCCCTTCGGGGCTCCATAGACTGTTTTGAACCCTTATATTCGTATTGAAAGAATTATTAAGCTCAATTATCTAGATATTATGAGTTAAATGAAAGGTTTCCTTAAAGATGAAAACGCCACAATTGAAGAAATTAGAAAGTTTATAAGACAAAAAATTGAAATTTCAAAAACAAAAGGGGCAGTAATTGGTCTCAGTGGTGGAATTGATTCTGCAGTTGTTGTACATTTAACAGCTCTTGCTATTGGTAAAGAAAAAATATCACTTATTCATTTACCTGAAAAAGAGCTCGACCCAATTCATACTCAAGATGCTCAATTAACAGCTAGTCAATTAGATATTCCTCTCCAAATCATCGATATTTCACCTTTGTTGAGGGAAATGATAGCAGTACATTCAGAATTGAAAAAGAATCAGTTAGCTAAAGGAAATTTAAAAGCTCGATTAAGAGGAGTTAACCTTTACACAATATCTAATCTTGAAAATAAACTAGTAATAGGAACGTCAAATAAATCTGAAATTTCAATAGGCTATGGAACTAAATTCGGCGATTTAGCTGCTGATATATGGCCTATAGGAGACATTTACAAAACAGAATTGTATAGAATAGCTGAAAGACTCAATGTGAATCCCAAAATCATAACAAAACCTCCAACTGCAGGACTTTGGGCTAAACAAACTGATGAGGAAGAAATAGGGATCTCCTATAAAAAGCTAGATCTATTACTTCTTGGTTTAGAGAACGGATTGAGGGAAAAGGAGTTAATTAAAACAATTGGATTAAAGAAAAATCAAGTCGATAGAATAAAAAAATTAATAAAAAATAACAAACACAAAAGGATGATGCCTGGAATGCCAAAGATTCAAAGGTAACAATAGAAAAATCTTTCCTTGATTTTCGTGGAGTATTTAACTTAAACTATGTTTTAATATTTGAAAAGAAATGGTAGCAGAAATTGGAGAAGGAACACTTCAATATATTCTCGATTTGGTTCTATTGATTCTTCTTTATGCCTCTAAAACAGGAATTTGGATTGGTTTAATGATTACAACTGAAAAAACAAGTAAGGGATTTATTCAAAGGAATCTAGATTATAACTTAAACAAAATTGGAAAAGGTATCGGAATTATAATTTTCTCCTTGATAATTTACATACTACTGATTTAGATAAGAAAATTATCTTCTTTTCAAAGCTTTAATATATAATAAAATTAAATAAAGCTAACATTCTCTAATATCAGTGATAGATTTGGCGTTTCGAGATTTACTGGAATACGGAACAATTCCTCAAGGTATAACTCATTTAGCGGGGCCTCCAAATTCAGGAAAAACAACGCTACTTTATCAGACATGTAGAGGTTTAAAAGGGAAGAAAGCTTTATTTTTTGATTGTGAGATAAATTTTAGTGCACAGAGATTAATGGAAGTTAATCTGAATTACAAGGTGGAACTGAAAAATATCACCGTTATTAGCTTATTTGATAAGAGTAAACAAATTAAAACATTGATGAAGGTTCATAATTTTATTTCAAACACAGATTACGCATTCATAGCTATTAATGGGATAACGAATCATTTTAGATTTAGAAGCTCAGATATCAATGAAATAAACTTATATAAGCTACTAACACTGCAAATGGCATACCTAAACATGATTAGTAAAGAATACCAGGTTCCTGTATTAATAACAAATCAAGTTACAGCTTTCAGAGAAAAGAATAGGAGAATTATTAGGCCTGTAGCAAATTCAGCTATAATGAATTATTCAGACAGAGAAATTAAATTAAGACAGGTTAATAAAAAACTGTGGAAAGCACAGCAAGAAAAAGAAGAAATTTTTTATAAAATAACTAATGATGGTCTTGAAACAATCAAAAGTAGGTATTAACCTACTCATAATTTAGCTCTAAAAATCAATATTACAGCAACGTACCATACAACTACTAAGATTGTTCCAATCAGCTCAACTTTTTGAGCAGTTCCAACATCAAAAGCATATTTTGTGGCATGATCAAGCAAATATAGACTTACTGCTGCGAAAACCAATATGAATCCTATAACTAATCCTTCAATTAGATATTGTGTGTGTATTGACCGCGCAATGAAAAGAGGGCTATTAGCAAATTGACCTATACTTATCAAAATATCCCGATTTACAACCATATATGCCCCTCCTCCAAAGATATAGAATACAACTCCATATATGAGAACGTAAATTAAACTTCTGGGAATTCGTTTTGGCATACGAATTGATATTTGATGCAGATTGAAATTAGGTCTGCGAATTCCAGGCAGTAACCACGGTAATCTTCTAGCCATTCTTATCTGAAGTTCGGGTTACAACATACCATTTTAAAGATTTCGACAGATAAGATTAAAGAAATTTTTTAATTTTCTCTAACCATATTAATTATCCCTTGAAGATTATCTTTTTCTCCAAAGGATAAATAACTAAACTACCTGGATTTTTATTAACATAACTTACAAGAAAAGGTTCAATATTCGTTGAAGGTACTTCTAGTTCAGAGGAGATTTCATCAAAAGATAATTCTTTTTCACTATCCAATTTATCCTCTAAAAACTCAGTAACAATATTTTCAAAGGTTTCTGAGCTTAAAAACACCAAATTATGTCTTAATACACCTTTTAGTATTTCATTTTCAATCATATTAACAATAATCTGAGCAAAAGTGTCCACTTCTATCCCAAATTTTTTCTCAAACTTCTGAATCTCATATTCTGGAACATTTGTTAAGGAAGAATTTATAGCATTTTGAAGATAAGTAATTGTGAAATATTTCTTATCACCAATAATTCCTTTTTCTAGATGATTCAACAATGGAAGTAAGGTTTTTTCTGTCACAGTCCAGCGATTCTTGATTAAGGATATTTCTACCATCCCTTGTTTCTTAAGTGAATTCCTGATTTCCGATAATTCCTCATCTAAAATGGAAAAGAAGTGAGATTTCTCTGGAAGAAAAACACCTGTCATTTTTCTGTTTGAAAGTAAGTCGCTAATCGCTACATAGCGTTTTTCCAAAGAAAGATTTGATTGAATCTTTCTTATATTGATGAAATTGGTTGTTTTTAACTCCTCTAATATTGTTCTAGTGAATTTTTTTTCCTCAGAAGCAAATAGATCTTTTATCTTTTGTAAAAATGAACTCATTATACTCGAGAATGATAATTTCGTTTCTTTTCTAAAATGTTACTCTTTGTGTTCATTCTCATACTGAACTAATTAAAGCTTAGAGCGATTGACATGATAATTTACTCCCAATTAGAAATTGTGGAGTTTATTTAGGTTGTTAGTGTATAACTATAGATGTCTATGATAAACCATGAAAGAATATCTTCGGGAATAGAAGGTCTTGATGTTCTAATGAATGGCGGAATAATCAAGAATTCTATTAATTCCATAGTAGGTAGTAGTGGAACAGGAAAAACTACTTTTGCTTTAGCTTACTTATATCAAGGACTTTTAGAAGGAGATCATACCCTTTATTTGTCCTTTGAAGAAAATCCTTCAAAATTGATTGGGGAAGCCGAATCTTTAGGAATTAACATTCGTGAAATGACAAATGATGCGGAAGACCTAATTCATTTAGTTGAAAGTGAGAAGATTGTGGAGTTTATGACAAATATACTTCCTGCCCTAGCTCAAAAATTGAAACATCGAAATGTTAAACACACAAGAATTATTGTGGATCCACTCACACCTATATTGTGGGAATTTCCTTCAGAAAAAGAGCAAAGAAAAGTTCTAACGAAGATCTATCACCATTTGAGCTCTCTAGGTACGGTATTGCAGACTGTTGAAGAACCAAATGCTTTTGGTCAAACAGATATTGGTGCCAAAGAAACAAGAGTACCAATTTACTTATCTGATAGTGTCATTCACATACAAAATCTAGGTTTAGGGGGAAAATACAACAGAACTTGTAAGGTTGTTAAATCTCGAAAAACACCCCATCACGAAGGAATCTATCCTCTTAATTTTGTTAATGGACCAGGTCTAGTTATAGATACTAGTTCAATTCAGAATGTTACATTTAATCCAGTTGTTAACGACATAAGATACCAAGAACTAATGAAAAGAGTGAAAGAACTATCTAAAGATAAAGATCCAAAGAAAAGAGTGATTGCTCAAATTGCAAAGAACCTTCTTGGTGAAAGAGAGAATAGGGATAGCTCTCAGAATATGGAATTTGTTGAAGTATTAACAAATAAGCAGATATTACAAGAGGTAAGAAAATGAATTTTAGCCAAGGAATTGGTTCTGAATTAATGGATTTAAATCACTTAGATGAAGTAGAAGCCGCAATACTCTTCCGAATTGATGGGGATGTTGTTGATTCATCATTTAAGGAAGAATATTCCCACAACTTATTAAGAACAATTCAGTGGTGCAAAGCAAATGTTGACAAAGTTTCTTTAGAAATGAAATCAAACAATCTCAATAAAGTAACTTATGAATTAAGTGAATTCTGTGTAATCTTTTATGTTGTAAATAGTATAATGATCCTAACAACTATTGCAAGCAAAAATGCTAATCTTAGTTTGTTATCTATAGAATCCAAGAGAAAAGCTCTCTTAATCTCTAATTATTTGTGAGGGGTTTTCTTTATGCAGATAGCAACAAGAACAACTAGCCACAGATCTATCAACATAACTACAAAACATATCATCAAAGATGTTATTGGTGATATTAACGGTACACCTGACTTTCTGCTTATTGCGTATACTCCAAATTATCGTGAAAAAAGACAATATGAGCAAGCTATGTCAAAAATTTGTGAAGAAAGTGGAACACAGAATGTTATCGGAGGAACATTTCCAGCAGTCGCTACATCGAATGACATACCAACTACTCAAGGTTGTTCTGCAATGGCTTTCAAATCATCAGAATTGAATATTCATTCTTCAGTTTCCTATTCAAATATTAGAATAAATCCCGATAAAGGAGTAGATAAATTGATTCAACTCTTTAAAGATGATCAAAATAGGTTCAAGACAGGATTCTTCCTTACACCTGGTCCGTTCTTTCCACCTGATGCTTTCAAAGATATGAAAATATTGGATAGTATCTTCGCACATAAATTTAGAGGAATGTTCAATATGATTGGAAAACTCATTAATCGAAATATGGGAAAGAATGGTTATGGTGTAACATCGTTTGCATACAAGATGCTGATGAAATTATTGGAAAATAATGTAGAAAATGCCCTAGGAGGAGCCACTATTGATTTAAACATGCTCTCTTGTTATCAATTTCAAGGAGAAAATGTTTTTCAAGATGCAATGGTCGGAACTGTCTTTTCTTCTGATACCCTGAACTTTGAACATAATTGGACATTTGATAAATCACAGAAGACTAAGAGCTTTGAGCTATCAAAGGGACTCAAAAGCAGCAGTTATGTTCATGAGATAAATGAAAGACCCGCCCATGAAGAATTTCTTGAACTGTTAGGTATGTCCAAAGAGCTTTACGAAGAAGCTTTCAAAAACATGGCTTATGCTTCATTGTTGTATCTTTCTACATTGAAATCAAAGAATCAAGGGAATCTACCATTTGTATCTGTATGCCATCCAACTTTGAATGGAGTAATTTCAACAATTCCAGAGGAAATTTTAGATGAGAGCGAAAAAATTGCGGAGTTTTTCACACAATCTGGTTTAGGAGTGCAAAAATCTGCATATGAATGTGCTAATACAGCAGCACAGAAAATTGATCATCCCGTTTTTGGCCTTTTTATTAATTGCAGTAATAGATTGCTCATTGCTGGTGATAAAATTGAAGAAGAAAACAAGATGGTCAAAGAAGCAATAGGAACAGATGTACCTTTCATGACACTATATTCGGGGGGAGAATTTTCCATAATTAAAAACAAACCAATCTACTCTTCGGTTTCTGTGCATGGGTTGGTTGCAGGATATAACAATTCATCACAAAAAAATGTGGTGCTTTAAATATTTTTCTTGGATATGATTATGATGAATACAACACTCCCTCAAAACTCAAAACATGATAATATATTGAAAATTGCCGTATTGGGATTAGGTTCAGTGGGAAAAACTACAATATCTAAAAGCTATTCAGGAGAACTTGATGACCCAAACCAAATTTCAATGACAAAAGGTGTAGACATTACAGTGAAAAGAACAGTTTACCAAGGTCGTACAGTAACTCTACAGATTTGGGATTTTGCGGGGCAAAAACAATTTCGATTCATGATTGATGTTTTCCTACGTGGAGTTAAAGGTGTAATGTATGTTTATGATATTACTGATATAGAAACCCTAGCCTATTTGAATGAATTTGTTGATCTAACCCGTAATTACTTAGCTAATCACTTCTATCCTAAAATCCCAGAAGTTTTAGTTGGAAACAAACTTGACTTAGAGGATTCGGAAGTATCTATAGAAGATATCCACGATTTCATGAAAAATTATAACATCAAAAAGCATTTTCTTGTGAGTGGACTTTTATCAGGCAATGTTTCAGAACCATTTGAGTATATAGTCGACCAGATAATAAACAAGGAACAAAGTCTAGCTGATGAGCTAGTATCAAAATATCAGAGCTTCTAGTCAAATAGAAAGATAGGTAATCAGATGAGAGATATTGACAAATTTATTCACAAAACATTCAGTTGTGACCATTGTGGAAAAATGCTTGAATGTAAAATTGAAAGAAAGCAATTAGAAAATTTAAGAGATAGTCAGTTGTTTAACTTTGTTTTAATGCACGCAGATGATCATACATTAATCGTTTCAATTGACGTAAGAGGTGAAATTAGAAGATCAAGGGTAGCATCACTTAGCTCCAGTGCTGTTCAAGAAACTGAATTTTCTGATCTGGAAATTTACCACGCTTTAGAAAAATGTGATAATATTATCGATGCCTTTAATGTTTTTCTAAAAAATAAATAAAAAGATATTGAAAAAGAAAATAAGAAGGAAATAGAAAATTCTAACCGAATAGAGCACTTAGACCTAAATCGGCATCTTCTTCTGGTTCTTCTTCTTTTTCTTCTTTAGCTTCTGCGGGTGCTGCTTTATCATTTGCAGCTCCAGGAGATGCTGCAACTGGTGCAGTAGCCATAACAGTAGCTTTCAAAGCTTCTTCAATATTAACGTCTTTCAAGGCTGCTACTAAAGCTTTAATTCGAGATTCATCTACTTTTGCTCCAGCGGCTTCAAGTATTCCTTTTACCTTTGTTTGAGTAATATTTTCACCTAATTCATGAAGTATTAATGCTGCATATACATATTCCATATTTTTCACCTATCCAAATAACGATCCTAATCCTAGATCTTCCTCGGGTTCTTCCTCAGATTCTTCTTCAGATTCTTCCTCGGGTTCTTTTACTACAATAGTTTTAGTCTGTTGAACTTTTGGAGCTTCAGAAAGTTTGGCCTGAGCTTTGTCTGATAAAGCTCTTGAATCTTTTTCTGCTACAAAAGCTGCGACAGAAAGAGATCCTCGAACTGCTTTTGTGAGAATTAATGACAGAGATTTCTTAGTCAGAAATCCAGCATTAACTGAAAGATTGAGAGCTAATTGATGAGCATTTGAAAGTATCAACAACAAGCTTTGTTTTGTTATAAATCCAGCATTAACCGCTAGATTCAAAGCAGAATTGTAAGCCCATTGAACGTTTACTCTATATTGCTCATAATCAAGTAACAAAGCATCCCCAGGAATGATTTCCCCGTCTTCAAAAGCAACAACAAAACTTAAACCAGTTTGAAAGGGATTTATATTTAATCTTCTTAAAAGAAGAGCAACAGTTCTATTTACACGGTCACCTTCTTTAGTTACAACCGCTTCCTCTGCGATACGTATTTGCCCCCCTTCAATCCTTGTTTTGAGTCCTAATGACTGTAATTCAGCAATGACAGGTCCAGGAGGGATCCCCGTATTCATTGGTCTAATTATGACATCATTAGGTGCATATTGTCCAGCTTTTGCTGGTGCGGGTACTTTATTCTCATCCATGAAAGTAGCTAATTTGTAGGGATTTGTTTCACTTAGCAAGAATGCGCAGGAACCAACAATGTATTCTAATAGTTTTTCAATACCTGGAACCTTTTTCTTCAAATCAGAAATAGCGATTCTCATTAAGCTATTTCTAGCCATAACAATTTTAGCATCCTTTCGTAAATCTTTTCTCATTCTTTGAACGACGCTTGCATTGATATTATCAATCCTAACGAGTCCAATAATGGGATAGGCTGTGAGATCGTTCTTCAGTTTCACAACTATTTGTTTTTTCTTTTCAGAAACTTTTACGGTTGACATTTTGCCACCTACTTAACCTTTATTGCAGGACCCATTGTAGATTTAATGTAAATTGTACGTATGTTATTTTCCCCTTTTTCGAGTCTGTTTTCAATGTTTCTTACTACAGTCAATGCATTCTCAACTATAGAATCATTTTCCATAGCTATAGTAGCAATTCTAGCTTGAATTACAGGGGATTGTCTCAGACGGATTTGTATTGTCGTTTGAAAGTCATTGATGAGTGGTTTGATTGGTGCAGTTGGGGGTAAAGGTCTAGGCATTTTACCGCGAGGACCAAGGAACTTTCCCAAACTTCTACCAATGGTTGGCATCAATGAAGCTGTTGCGATAAAGAAATCATATTGTTGGGCTAATTTCTTTGCTATCTTAGGTTCTCTACTAATGTTGTCCAATTCATCTTTATTGATGATTCTAGCTGCTCCTGCTGATTCAGCGTCTACTAGATGCGATCCTTCTCCAAGCACACAAATCCTAATATCTTTCTCTAGAGGGTGAGGAAGTCTAATATCCATCTGGAACCTCTTTGAAGGATCCTGAAGATTAATATCTTTGAGATTGATTGCCATATCAACTGATTCAACGAACTTACGAGCAGGTGAATCTTTTTTCATTTTTTCAATTGCAATTCTAAGTTCTTGTTCTACCATAAGTATCAGCCTCTACCACTTCCGTTAAGCCCATTGACAACGGTCAGCGTGGTCAGAACTTAAGAGAAGAAAAGAATGTCTGCTTTTAAATCTTATCAAATGCGAGAGTATGATTAAGGATTTGTTGTCTCTTTAATCCCAAGAGAGAATCTTGTGAGAGTGCTATAAGCTTCACTTGGAGTCAGGATATTCTCTGAAATAAAGTCCCCAACCAAAGTTTTTACTGTACAAAAGACTATATTTTCATCGAACTCAAGGTTTCTCTTCATAGATATTGCGGAAATCAATGAATGAAGTTTTCCCACATCAGTAAGCAAAATAGAAATCTCCTCAGTGGAACATTCATTGAGTATAGTGGATTTCACAACTTTTGCGCCCATATTATACTTCAAGCAGTTTTTCTCGCTATCCTCCTGAAAACACAATTGTTCGCATATCAGATTTTCAGGCAATAGTCCAGCGGAGGAAATGAAATCTAAAGTATCTTTTTCTATAATCATTTTCTTGCTAGAATTGATTTTCGATACGTCTTTTGGTATGAAACTATCCAATTTGTTTTGCGATAGATTATGTTTTTTACTTACTAATTTCTTACCTCTTCCAATAGCATTTGCGTTGCTCTGTTGAAAAATTGAAGTTCGCATATCTATGAAGCTTTTAAACAACAACGGAAAAACGCTTCTACCATATTTTTTTAACATTTTAGACTGGTATTCTGCAAAGCTAATGGGATCTGTTATTAAGTCTAGTGTTTGAATCTTTACAGCAGAATCTGAACCTTCGAAGAACAAGAAACAATGTCGTGAAGGTAAGCTTTGGATGTTAGATATTTCATCCTCTTCTAAATTTAGAGCCTTAGCAATGATATCTGTTTTTTCACTTGATCTGAATACAAACTTAGTAGCAGAATTACCATGAACAATTTTGCTTACACTATCCCACATCTGAAATATTGTAATGTGTCCTATACCTAAGCTTCTTCCTAATAAAAAATTATTTTCAGCAGTAATTAAAGATGCAGAACTTTCAGAATGATAGAAATTAGGGATTATATTGATTGCTTCTTCTAGAACTACTAGATATCTCAAATTGCGTGTCATTTCTTTTGCAGATGCTTGTCTATAGAGCATTTTGAGTATTAAATTACACACTAAGAAAATATCTGAGGGTCTTGCTGCTCTTCTTTGAAATTGGCTTAAATCAAGAATAATACTCTTACCTTTGTCTAGAAGTGAAAGATCCAAAGTAGTTCTCATAGCCCCTAGAATCTCAAAATTAATTGGATTGAAAATGAAATTCAATCTATTCAAAACAGCATCTATTGTCTGCTGTAAATAGGTAATATTGGAATGAGTTTGTAATTCACGTGAAACCTTGAAGATATTCTCCACAAAGACTTGTAAATTCCTCTTTGGGGAGTTGTGAGTCAATATGAGAGCACTCTCAAACAGATTCTTCATTGCAGGTGTAAACTCTTGATTTGAAGAAACCAACATTTCCTCAATAATTAGTAGAGTATTATGTAAATCATCAGAATCAGTGGTTTCAAAAATATTCAAACATAATGGATGGGGTTTTCCAATTGTGTATATCTCAACATTTGGGTGGTCAGTGAATGTTCTCGCATATTCACCCTTAATATCGAAAACCAATGTACTGACCCTATTTTCCAGTAGTTGTCCAATAACAGAAGTGATTAAGTAAGATTTTCCTCTACCAATTTGCCCCGCAACCTCAAGATTAAACAAGAAATCTTTTAAGCTAAGGGAAATCTCTTCCCCCATATCACTGTCACCTACCATTTTACCAACAAGGATATGTTCATCTTCACCCCTTAGAAAAGGAGTGTTAAAAACATCTTTCTTAGCACTAACGGGTAAAGATCCACCCCTATAAGCCATAGGGACATGCACTAAGGATGCGACATCATCAATTAATACAGATTCTTTCTTACGAATTGGGGCGAAAACTAGACTGAGGAAATCCTTGTTAGGTGTTATAATTTTTCTTTTCTTTTTGGACAAACCAGACGCATTTAAAATAAATGACTCTGTAGCTTTGTCTTCAGATAGAAGAAGAAGATCAAAAACAATTTTCTTGGATTCTCTCCTTTTCTTATCTGTCTTAATGATAAAACAAGTATCCTTTATATCATTCTTAACAAAGATGTTATACATTTGATCAGTCATATTAAATTGAGTAATTAACTCAGAAGAAGATTCAATTTTACTTTTGGCTTTCATTTGATTCAGAGCTTGAACAAGATCTTTAGTCTGGTCACCGTTCAAAATTTTGATTCTGCAATCATAGTGACTATCAATAGAATTAGAAATGAAGATAATATCTCGATTTAATCGCTGATTAGTTCTACCCTTTAACCAACCTCTAGAAATAACTGGAAAAAATATGCTTACTCCCTTAGCATGTTTATAGATTGCTAACATTCGATCTTTTGTTCTCAATGAAAGACAATTAATGAAGGCTTCATGTATCTTGTTAGAATAGCTACTGTGACTAAATTTATTGTTGCTGTTTCCTGTTGAGGAAGAAACCATTACTACACCAATCTTTCTAAAAAAGAAGGGTAGAAACAATTTTTTTTGAGTGTAGAATTCTGTATCATCAATGTTGTAGAAAGGTAATAATCTAACTGCAATGAAAACTAAAAGTATAGCAGAAATTGAGGAAATGAAGGCTAAATTAGTAAAGAGAGTAATAAAGAGACCTTTCAAGAAAAGAGCAGTTTTTTCACTGAAAGCGGCTATAGAAACGAAAAGATCAGATGGAAATAATTTCAGTAACTCTGGAAAGAGAAATATAAAAGAAACAAAACCAATAACAATTACACAGATCCAGGGAAGAATCAATCTAATAATCCTTCTAGTATTAGTTTGCTTTTGTTTATTTGAATTATAACGAAACTGAGATTTCCTTTTTTTAGTCATAGTATATTCCTTCTGAGAAATTCAAAGTACAGGAGATAATCAAAGGAAATACCACCTTAGGATATAAAAATACCAAAAAAAGTGAAAATAGCTCAGTTTCATAATTGTAATGTCACAAAATTTTCTAGCCCACTATATACCTTCTTACGAGTATTATATTGAGAGTTAATCTGCATTCAGCAGAAAAGCTACTATCCGATGAGTATGAGTATGATGAAGAACCAAACCTATGATCCAACAGACGACGATGACGTAATTCCTCCGATGTATTATCCTTAAGAGGAATTAATTCCATTTTTTTTATTTTTCTTAATTTAATTTAGTCTTATTTCTTTTTTCAATTCAGTCTAAATTGAATCTAGAACCATTCTCTTCGATTCTTCATTGAAAATATCCATAAAAGCCGTATGTCGGAATTTATCGGTGAAGCTACTTATTGTCTTTTTTGAGGTTACAAGTTTTTGGTAGAAGTTTATTTCTTCTGCAATTTTATTGAAATTTTTATTTCTACACATTTCCTCTAATTTACTTAGCTCTACTGCGATTGTTGTATCAGAGGGATCATTAATATATTTTGAAAGTAAACTGAAAATGTCTTTCCAAATAGATAAAATGGGTTCTTTACTTCTGGTAGTTTCTTTCGTGAAGTTCCTTAAAATTTCGTCAAATTTTTGATAATTGCCTTTTGAAAGGTAAATTTTTGCCAACAATATATCAAGATAATGTGGATCGTATACATAATCGCGTAAGGAAGAAATCTTGTCTTCTATAACTATTTCACTAGTGGTGTATGAGTCATGAGTTATAAGAAGTTGATGAAGAACTAGATAAACATCATCCTTAGATTCGTGTATTTCATCATCTAGGAGCTCACTTAATTGCTTATTATCTGTAGTTTCATTAAGGAGAAGTTTTTGAGAGATTCTTTTTTTGGATAATGTTCTTTTTGTATAATTATAGAGTTTTTTCAAAGAATTATCTTGTATATTTTCAATATCTAAATCCAATTGGACAAAAATGAAGAGCAAGGTAAAATATGAACCAAAATATACTTTTTTTCTGTTTTTTTGAATATAATTGAATTTAACGTAATCATCTTCCATAAAATTAACAAGTTCTACAAGAAGTTCATAGGATTCTTGAAATTTACCTTGAAAAGCATAATATCTACTCAAAAGCCTCAAAGTATATGTATATTCATACATCAGCTCTTTCTGTAAACCCTCATATGTTATTTTCTCATATGAGTTCTTAAGATAGGATATGGTATGTTCTATTTTGTGGTCTATTGCAGAAATTGTTCCCGCACACCAATACAACAAAACGGCTTGAGAACTAGTTATTTTATCCTGTATTTTTTCTTTTTGAAAAACCCATTTTAGCAGATCTTCCGTTTTCTTTTTTTGATTCAGAAAGATATAATAGTTAAGTAACAAGGTAAGAGATTTAATCATTCCTGAAGAGTTCTTACTTTCAAGATAATAGTAATCAAAGCACTTTTTCATGTTTCTAATTGCAGATTTATAATCTTTGTCTGATAATGATAAATAAAATGTTTGAGCGTAAAGTAAAGCATAATATGATTCTGGATAATCTTTTTTGAAAGGTTTCAGAATTTGTTCTGCTTCAGTTAGTTGGTCCCTAGCTTTCTGGCTATTTCTTTTTAATTGATTAAAGAGAGCCTTTGCAGTTAAAACATTTGCTTGATGCTCAACATTTTTAGTTGAAAGTGCAATTTTTTCCATTTTCTTTATTTGAGATTTAATTTCTTCTTCATTCTCTGTAAAATCATAATAATAGGTTTGTAAATAGTATAACCAGTAAATTGTGAATAAACAATTATTATCAAACTCTTCTTTGAGTTCATCAATAATGGTTCTTAAAAGGCTAGTAACCTCTGATGATTTCTCATTCGCACAAACTATCTTCAAATCTGAAAGATAATTTTCATCAGAAATGATATCATGCAAGCTATTTTGGTACTCAAAAACGTTCTTCCTTATTTTTTGAAAATCTTCAATATCTAGCATGCTTTATCCCCACAATAACCTTTCCTCGGGTTATATATTACTAATAAATATTATTCTTGTAAATAAGTGGAGAATTCACTATAAAATTCCTTCGTAAAAAAGGGATAGAGGAAAGAAGAAATAGAGGGATCCCCAATTGCTAAAAAAGCTAAACTATCCTTTCCTTGTCACCACCCTCTATTTCTCATAGGTGGTACTAGAGTATTATCTTTAATCTCCAAAGAAAAATTGTGTCAAATACTTTCAGAGTTAATTTACCGACTTTAAGCCTTTAAACTGTGAGTATTATGGAAACCGTATGGCGGGAAAAGAGCAAAGTATATATATCGAACTCCATTTAAGTATATTGCCACGAACAGTCAGACTCATGTCTGATGAGTGGATGTTAAGCCATGTCTTTAGAGCGGGTTCGGCTAAAAGAATCCGCTCCTTTACGTTTACTGATTCTTCTGAATTTACGATTGATTTTCTGTAGAGGCAAAAAACACTTAAATAGCAACCAATAAAAGAGAAGAGACAGTAATCATATCTGCAAGTGTGCAATGTTAGTTATTGTAAGCTGTCTACAATAAGCCATTTAACGATAACTTAAAAAAGCCTTGCAAAACATAAAAAAGTACTGTATGAATTTTACACTCACCTCCAAGGAAAACAAGAACTCCGAGATGTTCTGATGCTACAGAAATTTAGAGAATTTTAAGGAACAAATTTAGTATGTACAAAAAACACTAGTACGTGTATGTGCGCTAAAATAGTTCAATTCATGGAAGATAGCAAATAGATCGTATCGTATCATAATCGAATCAGGAAGCCGGTTGATCATGCCGGACCTAGGTGCTATCAGATTCGCAATAGACATGCAAGTTTAATGTC
The DNA here is from genome assembly GCA_023139025.1 of Candidatus Heimdallarchaeota archaeon. GTDB lineage: Archaea > Asgardarchaeota > Heimdallarchaeia > Heimdallarchaeales > Heimdallarchaeaceae > UBA460. The sequence goes on from JAGLOH010000001.1 coordinate 26,020, forward strand.
TCTTCGGAGGCATGGCGAAAGGCTCAGTAACACGTCGCCAATCTGCCCTATGGACGGGGATAACCTTGGGAAACTAAGACTAATACCCGATAGGTATGGAATTCTGGAAGGAGCCAATACTAAAATGGGCTTCGGTTTGCCATAGGATGAGGCCGCGGCCGATTAGCTAGTAAGTGATGTAAAGGATCACTTAGGCAATGATCGGTAGGGGTAATGAGAGTTAGCGCCCCGAGAAGGACACTTAGACACTGGTCCTAGCACTACGGTGTGCAGCAGTTAGGAATTGTGCCCAATGCGCGAAAGCGTGAGACCGCGAATCTGAGTGCCAAGGAGAACCTTGGCTGTGATGGAGTGTTCGTAGCTCCAACAGCAAGCAGAGGGCAAGGCTGGTGCCAGCCGCCGCGGTAAAACCAGCTCTGCGAGTGCCTAGGACGATTATTGGGCTTAAAGCATCCGTAGCCGGGTAAGTAGGTCTCTGATTAAATCTGCAAGCTTAACTTGTAGGCTGTCAGAGATACCGCTAACCTAGGGAATAGGAGAGGTGAACGGTACTGCGAGAGAAGCGGTGAAATGCGTTGATTCTCGCAGGACCCACAGTGGCGAAGGCGGTTCACTGGAATATCTCCGACGGTGATGGATGAAAGCCAGGGGAGCGAAAGGGATTAGAGACCCCTGTAGTCCTGGCCGTAAACGATGAGGACTAGGTGTTGGTCATGGCTAAGGGCCTGGTCAGTGCCAAAGGGAAACTATTAAGTCCTCCGCCTGGGGAGTACGGTCGCAAGGCTGAAACTTAAATGAATTGACGGGAAAGCGCCACCAGGCACGGGATGTGTGGTTTAATTC
>JAGLOH010000010.1 GCA_023139025.1 Candidatus Heimdallarchaeota archaeon
AGTACCCAAGGCTGAAGTTAAGGAAAAACCTAAAACTGAAGCTAAAGAAGAAGGAGTAGAGTAAAATGGGAGATAATTATGTTATTAGTGAAATAGAGAAAGATCACATTCTATTCCTTTTGGAACAGAATAAGAGGTCCGATAATCGAGAATTGAATCAGATTAGAGAGGTTAATATTGAAACACATTATGTAGGAAAAGCTGAAGGATCAGCTGTTGTAACACTTGGAGATACCAAACTGATTGTTGGGGTTAAAGCAATTTTAGGAACACCTTTTCCAGATACTCCAAACACAGGTGTTATTACAACAAGTGCAGAACTTTCTCCCTTAGCCTCACCATATTTTGAAAGTGGTCCTCCTTCAAACAATGCAATAGAACTTGCAAGGGTAACTGATAGAGCAATAAGAGAATCACATTGCATGGATTTATCGAAATTATGTATTATTCCTGAAAAAACTGTTTGGATATTGTTTATAGATTTTTACATTCTAAATGATGATGGAAATCTATTTGATGCTGCCACACTAGGTGCATTAGCTGCTTTAGCAACTACTGAAATACCTAAAATTAAAGTTGGAGAAGATGGTGTGGTTGAAGTTTTAGAAGAAAAAGAACCACTACAAATAGATCATTATCCTATTTCTGTAACATCGTATAAAGTAGATAAATTCAACATTTTTGATGCTAACTTCAAAGAAGAAAGAGTTAGTAGCTCTAGAATAACTTTTGGTTTCGATGAAGAAGACCATGTTGTATCTGTGCAAAAGGGAAAACAAGGAGTTTATACCCCTGAAGAAATAAAGAAAATACTTCGCGAAAGCTTACTTGTATCGAAAACTTTAAGGAAAGAGCTAATGAAAGCGCTTTCGAAGAAATAAATGGTGTAAAAAATGCCTAAAACAAAAAAAGTTGGCTCAACAGGACGTTACGGTGCCAGGTATGGTAGTACAATCAGAAAACGAGTAAGAGAGATAGAAAACAAAAGTAAAGCTGTTTACAAATGTCCTGTTTGTCAAATGAAGACATTAAAAAGAGCTGGTCTTGGTATATGGGAGTGTTCTAAATGCGGTGAAAAACTCGCAGGTGGAGCATGGGAGCCCAACACTAGTGCAGGGAGAAGTATAACACGAAGAGTTACTCGCATATCTGAAGGATTAAAAGACGATTTTTAATCCCTCCTATTTTTTATTTTATTTGTTTTTAGTTTAGCATACTTACATTTTAAAACTCTAAAACGTCGTGAACTTAATGACTAAAATTGGTTATACTACATCACGCTCTCCAACTAACAAAACTAGAACTTTCATCCATGATATGGTCAGTGTGGTTCCTCGTTCTTCAAGGATTCCGAGAGGATCAGCAAACGAATTTTTTTGTTTGAATTCTATGAAAAATCAGGGCTTTGAAACAGCTATTATAATTAACTCGGTAAAAGGTAATCCAAATTTTGTTAGATTATTCAACTTAACAGATAAAATAGAAGAAATCCCCTATGCTATAAAGATTAGAGGTTTAACGTTATCTAGGGATTATCAAAAAAAAGGTAGAGATCGAAAACCTGCTTTTTCAATATTGATTTCAACTCTTGAAAATCCTGTTGAAGAGGAAATTTTAAAGAAATTTTTAGGTATAACTAACGAATCAATCGAGAAAATCAAAGATAAGGAATATGTGACTGTTTATGCAGATTATCTGGATAAAGATGATGGTATTATCTTCTTAGAATTTCTAGATAAAAACAACAAACAGACCGGGCCTCGCATAAAATTGAGAATAATAGAAAGGCAGATTCAAGACAATAATTTGAATAAAATTGCTGGTGATTGACATTCAAGAAAAAACCATTTCAAACATAGATATTCTTTTTGAGATTAAACTAACTGATGTTGAAATTTGCAATCAAATATATTCCAACTTACTTCTAGAAACTGAGTTTGATTCCAACGAACGATCTGTTGCTACCATTGAGAAACAAGACTCAACATTGATTTTGAGAATTAATGCAAAAGATTCTATCTCAGCAAGAGCTACAGTTAATTCATATCTCAAATGGATTGATTTATCCTTTCAATTAATGACATATATTAAGAAGGAATCTTAAAGATAGAATTAGGTAATATCGACTTTTTTCAGCTTTTTCTGAACTAAAGGTTTAACAAAAATTTGTCTTGCTGTAACCTTGAGATACAGTCGCTTCTTGAAATATTTAGCAACTTTTCGGTAAGAATCAATTGCACTCCACACGCTGGGATAAGCATCGATCTCATTCACAATTATTTTATTGAATCCTCTCTTTTTAATCTCCTGAAGAATTTTTTTTACTGGAAGAATTCCTGCTCCGAATGAGTAATGAGAATCTTCACCTTCTGTGCAATCTGATAGATGAATTTCTTTTAATTCATCAAATGGCATTTTATCCAATAAATCAAGATATTTTTCTGGACCATTACGTAAATAAGAATGAGCAACGTCAAATAACCATCCTTTAAGTTGATTCCCTAACTCTTTTTTGAATAGATTATATGCTTCAATAAATTCCTCATCAGAGGTTAACACTATATTCTCTACAACCAAAGGAATTTTTAGTTGTTTAATATTTTTCAATAACGTTTCTAGATTCCCATGAGTTTCGACAGGATGAAAAATCCCTAAAATGATATTCAGATCCTTTCCATAATCATTTACCAACTTTATAATATCTTGAATTTCCTTTTCCTTTTCAGGATAAGCGAAATCGAATCCTTCTATTCCTTCTACAGGTAAATGGAATGTGGTTTTCATCTTTCCCAGAGCTTCGATTATTTTATCTATGTTTTCCAAGTTTACTCCTTGAGGGTTTATTTCACATGATTCGATTCCTAGTGATTTAGCTAGACGTATGATGTGTTCACAACCAAGCCCCTTATACGCTTGAACTGTCTGACCTATTAGTTCCATAATAGCTGATGCGATGGAGAAATATTTAAACTCATCCCCAAATTATATTTTGAAATCTAAATGAATGCGAAGAGAGCAATAGTTCGTGAACCCGGTAAGAGTTATATTAATTGTGTAACTTCTCATCCGATGGGTCATACAGTAAATTTATCTTTGGCAAAAGAGCAGCACGGGAGATATTGTGAGACTCTAAGAGAACTAGGTTTAGACCTCATAAAGCTGCCACCAAAGGACCTCCTTCCAGATTCGTGCTTTGTAGAAGATAATGCTGTTGTACATGGTAAGAAAGCTCTGGTAACACGAATGGCATTAGAAAGCCGAAGGGGAGAGGATGAGGATGTACAGAAAACTTTGTTGAACTATTTCTCTGTAAAAAGAGCTACAGCTCCTGCTATTATTGAGGGTGGAGATGTTGTTCATCTCCCAGATAAGTTAATTTGTGGAATTACTCAAAGGACAAACCAACACGGTGTGAATCAATTAAGATCTTGGTTAGATATTGAGATTTCATCAATAACTAACTCTAATATTGTTCACTTAAAGAGCTATATAAAATATCTTGGAAAGAACATTGCTATTACAACAACTGAATATGATAACCACCCCCTGCTGAAGAATCTTGAATTGGTTATAGTTCCAGAGGAAGAATACTATTCTGTAAACTGTTTAGCTGTAGCTGATACAGTTATTATGTCTGATAAGTTTTCATACGCACAAAAAGCAGTAGAAAATGCTGGCTTTGATGTTATCTCATTGAACATGAGTGAATTTGAGAAATGTCAAGCATCTTTAACCTGTCTATCAATCTTATTCTAATTTCTGAGAATTGTTTCTTCAAAATAAATACAAAGGTCTAAATAAGAAAATATCCAATTTAGTTTGATTGATATGTTCTTCCTTAGGCGTATCTACAAATCTATAATAGGTTTTATTACCTGTACAATTGTTGTTGTCCTTCTAATGTTAGTACTCTGGCCAACTCTTGGTATCGAAGCTTTAGATATCGCAAATACCGCACTAGTTGCAGATCATGGCTCTGGTGGACATTTCTGGTTAATGCTTCTGATTCTCTTAGTAGTCAACATATTTATCAAAATGAATCTACCTATTCCGATTCCAATTCTAGAAACTTATGGTCTTGATAATACCTTGGGTAATGGAGGAGTATATGTTTTGATATTAGTTATTTGGCTAATCGGTTCTTTTGTTGGAGGTTTAGTTTCCAGAGGGGGATTAAGGTCTGGTGCTTGGTCTGCAATGTTATCCTTCCTATTTCTAGATTTCATTTTTGCTACAATGACTTCTTCATTTTTTGGCTCTGGAGGTCTATTTTTTAGTACTTTCTTTGCAACATTGATTTTAGGTTCATTCATTTTTGTGCCATTAATAGGACTTGTAGGTGGAATAACAGGGGGGATTTTAGGGAAAATGCTCTTTACTAAATCTAAGGATAAAAAGAAAGATCCAGAAGAGTAATATAAATAACATTCTCCCATTACCCACATATTTTTTATATTGAAACATTTATGGTCTAAATGACATTAATGGCTAGTAAAAAGGATAATCAAGTTGTGCCTTGGGTTGAAAAATATCGTCCTGAGCGATTAGAAGATTTTGTTGGAAACAAGGAGGCAATTCAGAAGTTAGAAAATTGGCTGAAAAGCTGGAACCAACAAAGGAAGAAAGTTGTTCTATTGGCGGGACCTGCCGGAGTAGGTAAAACTAGTGTTGTCTATTATCTAATAAAGAAATATGCTTATGAGTATGTTGAAGTAAATGCTAGCGATAAAAGAAATAAAAAAGCCGTTGAGCTACTTGTTGGAAGATCATCAACTGAAGGAACTGTGCTTCAAGGGGCAAGAGTCAGAAAATTGATTTTAGTTGATGAAGCGGATGGTCTTTTTGGAAATGAAGATAGAGGTGGAGGGAGTGCTTTAACGAAAGCTGTAACTGCGACAAGAACCCCGATAATATGCACCGCCAATGATCCTTCAGCTTCCTCGTTGAAATCTGCTAAAAAATATATGTTAGTAATAGAATTTCACAGTTTGAAAGAGGAGGAAATTCTCACTCTTCTCAAGAAGATTGTTAGAGAGGAAAAACTAGACATTAACGATGAAACACTAATTGCTATAACCAAAAATAGTGGTGGTGATGCGAGGTCTGCTATCAATGATTTAGAAGGAGCTTCCTTTGGTACAAAGGATGTTAAAATTATTTTTGATCCAAGAAATCAAAAACACAGTTTGGATTCAGCCCTTAACAGTATTTTTGGAGCTAAGGATTTTGCTTCTGCTAAAAGGGCTTTAGACGGGGTAGATGTTGATTATAGGGAATTACTTACTTATGTTTACGAACATGCCTATAAACAAGCAGATTCATCTGAAGAGTTATTTAGGATTTATCAACAAATTGCTGAAGCGGATATATATTTACAAAGATGTTATATAAAACAAGATTGGAAATTTCTCAAATACTTCTTAACTTTTATTTCTTCAGTGGGATTAGTGAAAACATCATCTTTTAAATATGCTAAATATGGTTTCCCAAGCTATTGGTCATTGATGGGAAGGTTAAGAGGTAAAAATACTAGTTTAGTGGGAATAGCAAATAAAAGTATAAAACAACTTCATTGCTCAAAGAAAGCTTTTCAGGTTGATTATTATCCATTTATTCGTATAATTTTCAATACTAACCCAAAAATGGCAGCTGGTTTAGTCGCTTGGTTTCAGTATGATGAACAAGATATATTCTTCTTAACTGATAAGTCCAGCAAGCTGACAAAAAGAATTCTAGAATACTCAGAAGAAGCATATCTACAAATGGCAGAAAAATGGATAAGGAAAGCTAAAGAAATGGATCAAAGTTTGATTTTTTACACACAGAAAACAACAAAACAAGTTCAAAAATCACCAAAAAAACCAAAAATAGTAACCAAAAAAGAAACAACTGGGAAAACAGTTAAAAGAAGTTCATCAAAAACTGATAATAAAGAAAAGAAAAGAAAAAATTCACAAGTTGAATTAAAAAAGAAGAAAGTTGATGATTCCGAAGCAGAAGAAAAGGAAGAGAAGAAATCAACAGAAAATGAAAGTAAAAAAGGCTCTCAAACCTCTTTGGAAGCATTTCTTGGGAAATAATGATTCCTTATTTTCTACTCCTCAGTTTTGGAAATTTGGTCACTAATTGGAAACATTAAGCCTGAAGACAGTAAGAATTGAAGCATTTTCTTGAAATTTGAAACATAATAGATATCTGTATTCCGTCTTTGTCGAACCATTCTATGATTAACCAAGAATTCCAAATTTTTCATTACATCCTTCTCTCTTATCCCAGTTACTTCAATCAATTCGCCTAAACTCATTCCTTCTTCATATAAGCTTAAAGAGACTGCAACTACACCAACATTTACTCTATCAATAACATCACTAGGTAATTCTACGTTTTCTTCAGAATTTTCTTCACTCATTATTTTTCCTCCTCTTATCTATATTGTCTAAAATAAGGGAAAAAAAAGCATCCACTAATGGTGGTGGAATTCCAATGTCTTTTAATTTTCTTCTAATTTCTTTAATAGACATCTTCTCCTTTAACTGGTCATATTGAAAAGCTGCAAACTCTCCATATTCCCAAGGATAAACTATCCATGCTTTGGTTTCCTTGATATAATACTCGGGCTTTATGACGCTGTGCTTTTTGTAATAAAGTGTGGAGGTTCTTATCTCCTTAGCTCCCATTTCTTTTATATGATCAATTGCTGCCATTAAGCTTTTTCCTGAATCTGCAACGTCATCAACAATTAAAACTATTTTATCTTCAACTTTCTCAGAAATTTTTTGGGTTATGATAGGATTATCTGTGGCTCTTGAAGTATTATTATAGAACTCTATCTTTATGTTAGCAGTCCTTCGGTTACCATAAAAATCTGCCAACAATCTAGCTGGGATCCATCCACCTCTGGCAATACCAACTATGATATCGGGGTAAAAATTGTCGTCAGTCATTTTTTCGAATAAGTAATAAGTCATCTGATAACTTTGATCCCAAGAGACTATTTCATATTCAGTCATTAGTTTACCACACCAGCAATAGTATAGCGCTTGTTAAAAAAGATTCTCAAATATACTAGTGACATGTACCTTTTAAGAAACCTTATTAATTTAATTTGAGAGAAAGAGCTTTGAAATTAATGGGTGAGTAAAAATGTCATTTATTGAAAGATTAGAACTAACACTAGAAGAAAAACAAGTTTATTCTCTTTTATTAGGGTCCGGTCAATTAACGGCTTTTGAAATAGCTCAATTTGGAAATCTCCATTTTTCGAAAGTTCAAGTTGCTATTGATGCATTGCAGAAAAAAGGTGCAGTAGGTGTATCTGAAGGATATTTCGAGAAATATTTCGTTAGAATACCTTTAGAGTATCTTGCTGAAAGTAGCGATCAAATTGGTGCAAGTGTGAAGAATAATTTGGCAAACACTTCAACTTTCATGGAGAGCAAAAAAACTGAGTTTAATGAGCTAAGGACCAATCTTGTAGCACAACTAAATGAATCTGTTTCAAGAAAAGAAGCTGAGTTAGATCAAAAATTAGCGAGTTCATCCTCAGCATTAGAGAATATGCATAATCAGAAAAAGGAATTTATAGCATCAAAATCAAATGAAATTAAACGCGAATTATCTACCATTCAAGATGGACAAAAACAGAGTTTAACGAATTTTGTTCAAGAAACATTACAGAATAATACAGATAGTATTTCAAGCGCTAAATCATCAATAGATTCAGCCAAAGCAATAATATCTCAAAAGAATACTGAAAGTGCTTCCACTTCAAGTAGTCAAGTAGATCAAAATGTTAATCAAACGTTGACATCAATTGAGGAAATATCCCAAACCCTAAAACCAAAGTTGGAATTACTAGGTGAGAATTATTCAGCTCATATAGGGGAAATTCCACAACTTCTGGAGGAAAGTTTTGATTTAACAAAAATCGATGTTAGAGCGTTTAATAAAAGTCAAACAGATAAAAATCTAAGTTTTTCAACTGAAACTGTAAGAACAACAGGAGAAACTGTTGATAAAATTTCAGAAACAGTCTCCGGTTCTCTAAATGAATTAAATAACTCACTTGATGTGCTTTTAAACAGAAAAGTAGAAGAATTGTCACTTCAGGTTCAAGAAGCTGTATCTGCTCTAAATGATAAGGTTTCAGAGATTAAACAATCTTTATCTGATGAACTCATTCAACAGAAAAACCTTGCCTTATCAAATACTGTGTCACAAATAAGAGAAGATATGAATCTTAAGTATACTAATCTTCAAAACAGTGAGCAAACACATCGTAACAACTTAACAAGTGAAAGAGACATGTTTGCTCAAAAACTTGATGCACAATATATTGAAACATTACAGAACTACAACAATAAGATTCAAGAAATACAGGAAACTGCAAGAACAAGACTAAGTAATTTTGAGGAGAATTTTTCAACTCAATTTAGTGATATTGTAACAGGCATTGTTGACAATTTAAACAATCATGTTCAATCTTTTAGGGATCTTGCTACAAAACTAAATGAGAATATTAACCAAACACTAGGAACAGAGACAGACAACCTAAAGGAAAAATGGTCTGATTTAGCAAGTCAAATGCAAACAATAGCTCAAGAGAATGAAGTTGCGATAAATTCAAAGCACCAAGAAGCTGTTAATTTGATCAATTCTTCAATTTCTGCCATTTCCTCTGAACTATCAACTTATTTGGATCAATCCTTAGAATCTACCCGTAACATAACAAACGACATAGTAACAACCTCAAAGGCTCAAATAAATGATAGTAAAAATCAACTTGCTGGAAATCTAACTGAAGAAGTAGATGCTGCGGCAAGATTTCTTGCTGAGACTGAAGGAAAGTTCACAGATACAGCAAATCATCTTTTAACAGTAGCTATGAAATTGAAGAACGATTTCAGGACACTAGAAGCAACAACTAGAGAATCACCCATACCTAGAGTCGAAACAACATCAATAACGGGATTAGAAGCTACAAAAGATCATATGGATAGGATAGTCAGAGCTGCAAAAAGAAGTGTAACAATAATGTCCCCAAATCCAGACTATATACCACTTGATGCAGTGAAAACCTTACCTTCAACAGTAAGAGTTACTATAGTAACAAAACTAGATGAAACGATAAACAGAGAATGGATCGATTCAGCATATACAGCAGAAGCAAATGTTGAGGTAAGAAGGTTCAGAGATGTGGGAACAGGAGTAGAATTACCAAAGTTCATAGGAGTTGAAAGAGAAAACGAGGAAGTTTTGATTGGAGCTGTAGATGAAGCAACAAATGAAGTTGTTGGAATCTTAAGTAGCTCTACAGAATTTGCAAAAATAGTTTCCTACATTGTTATCGCTGATTTTGCTAGAGGAAGATCAACACAAATAAAATAGTCTAGTTCAGATTATTTTTTCTATTTTTTATTTGCATGATTATTATAAAATATAGCTAGATTTATTGTAAACAGAAGCTAACTGTTCTTTATACGAAGAGATGATAGAAAAAGTTGATTTGGTGTGAACAAATTTGCATATGAATGAATGAGTAACCTAAAATGTAGAAGAATGCTGGGAGACATGGCTTGAGAGAAGAGTTTAAAAAGAGGAGTAAAAAAAGGATTTCAAACACTAGGTGAAAGAAAAAATGCCAACAGTAGTAGATGCAGAATGTTGTATAGCATGCGGTGCTTGTGTGGACATCTGTCCAGAGAATGTATATGATCTAAAAGATGTGGCAGTGACAACAAGAAAAGAAGAATGTACAGATTGCGGACTATGCATAGATGAATGTCCAAGTGAATGTATAGATTACGAGTAAATAGGTAATTCTTCTTACTTTTTTTCTATTTATTTTTATATTTCTTGAACAGTCTTTTCCATCCTCTTACTTTTTCTCCTAAATTTATCATACCCATTGGTTTTGATTTTACAACATTCAGATTATATAAAACTTCATCAAATCCATCGAAGACTGCAGGTTCTGAATATCCTCTTCCTATTTGGTCCTCATACATTTCAAGAAATGCTCCGTAAGTCATATCCATTTGATTTTTCACTTCTTCATCTGTTTCACTCATTGGTGTAGTAAATACTACTATCACATCTCTTTCGTTATCAACTCTGAAATGCAATTTTAAGTCTGAAAAGACAACTGTCTGTATTTCCTGTTGTCCATATGATTCTTTTGAAAACGCATATAGCGCTGCTAGAAATCCTGTTTGTAGTGTATGATCTGGTCTCATTTTACAAGTTTCTCCTCCAAAACATCTACTATAATAAGGAATTCCACTACTATCAATAATAAAAACATCATCTGCCATTTTTATTCACTTTATTACTTTTTGTTCTTCAAATTAAGTAGTGTTTGTGGATACCTTTTAAAATTTGGTTTCAACAAAAATCCTTGATACATTTTCCTTTCCCTCATTTTTACCCACATGTTTATTTATTATTTTCTAGATTTAGTATCAACCATGCTTAATCTAGACTGTGTGTTCTTGAAAACTCTCTCTCAAAAAGAAGGTAACAATCCTCTTTCTTCTATACTTATTGATGTAGATAAAGAACACTTTATACTTAATCTTTGGTCTCCTTGGCACGAGATTGGAGATTATCTCCAACCATATACTCCTTTGAAGATTTTTAATGTTGATAAGATAGCAGATGATGAGTCTTACTATTTTTCAGCTGGTTCTAAATCCATTGTCGTAGTTGATCCTGATATCCTAATGTATGCTACAGCTGCCAACAGCGTATCCTTTTGCCCTCGAAGCTATTATATTAATGAAATCGTTGGTGATACTCCTTCTCCTTATATAGCAATTAGGGGTTCCATTGTTCATGATGCTCTTAGTTTAGCTGTTTCCAATAATTCTAAACCCTCTGAAGAATTATCTAAGGTCCTTGATAATTTTTCTCTTCAGTATGAGCATTATGGGTACAAGAAAGAGACCGTATTTCAAGATGTTAGAAAGATGACAGAAAGTCTAGATTCTTTTGTTGAAAATCTTCCCCCAAATGCTTTGCCTGAAATTTTATTTCTTTCTCCTTTCTTCGGAATCAGAGGTAGAATCGATCTTTTTAGTGATAACAAAATCATCGAGTTAAAAACCGGAAAAGTTTCAGAAGAGAAGGACATTCGCTTTTCTGATCTCCTTCAAGTTTCTCTTTATCGATATGGTCTTCAAACTGATATAGATGAATCTCCTCCTGAAGAAGGAAGTGTTCTCTATGTTGGTACAAATACACTTGTTCAAAAAACTGCTAATCCTAATTGGGGTCTCCTGAGATATGGTATGCAGCATAGAAACATCGCTTTCCGAATCTCCCATCTTGGCTATGTTCCTCCAATTCTTCCTGAATCTCAACATAACAGATGTAGAAACTGTTTTGTGAAACACTATTGTGCTTTAGTATGTGCAGGCTTGAATCAAGAACGCAGCTGCTCAGCATGTCCTCACGAGCAGCTCTGTACAAAAAAATCCCTTCCTGATACTCACATCGGATATTTCAACAAATTCTCGAAACTAATTAGATTTGATAAAAGTGAATCAGCAAGAAATCTTTCTGATTTGTGGAAACTTTCAATTGATCAACGAGTTGCCAAAGGAAAAGCAGTTACTGATTTATCTTTGGAAAATGAAATAAAAGAAGGTAGTACAACTAGATTGTTATATTCTTGTAAGAATAACAGTGAGCTTCGTGAAGGTGATATTGTTATTTTAAGCAAAGGACGAATCAAACAAGGTTTTGTAAGTACTGGTGTGATTTCAGGCATATCTAATACATCGATAGAAATTGAAACCAGAGCAACTCAAGAATCAGTTTCAACAATTGATATGTACTCAATAGACGTTGTTTTTAGAAGACAACAAAGAGGTTTGTTTAATCTCCTTTTCAAAAGAAATCCTTTCCGTGAATTAGTTATTCAAGAAAGTAAATCTGAAACCGAACCTATAAAGGGAAAATATATTCCAAGTAATCCAACACAAAATGAAGCCGTGGAAAAGATTCTAGGAACAATAAATTATTCTCTTATTCAAGGTCCTGCGGGAACAGGAAAAACCTATGTGATAGCAAAATCAGCCATTGAGCTAGCTAAACAAGGACAAACAATTCTGGTTACAGCATTTACAAATAGAGCTGTAGATAATGTTTGCAAATATCTACTAGAAAATGAATTTCATAATTTTATTAGAATTGGTTCTTCTCATTCGATCCAAAAAGATATTCGAAATTACACTATAGACTTTTACAAAAAGCAAAATCCTGAGAAATCTACTAAAGAAATTTTAAGAGAGTATCCAATTATTGTCGCAACCACCACCACTATATCTAATCCAGTTTATGAAAAATTAGGAATCCAAACAATTATCATTGATGAAGCGAGTCAGATGACTGAACCAACGGTTTTATCTTCTTTACTTGAAGGAAATAGGTTTATTTTGGTGGGTGATCATAAACAACTTCCTCCTGTGGTTCAAAGTCCTCAAGCTCAGAAGGAAAATATGGGTATTTCCTTATTTGAACGTTTAGCAGAGCGAAATCCTGCTTCTATACATCTTCTAACTCACCAGTTTAGAATGAATGAAAAGCTTATTGATTTTTCTAATGATCGATTTTATGATAATAAACTCAAATCTTTTGATGATCTTGTTAGATATCAGAATCTTCTGGAATTACCTAACTACAAAGGTGATTATTCTAAATTTAGTTGTCCCGAAATATATGATCCAAAACACCCCCTGATTTTCATCCCAGTTAACGGTATTTTCGATCACCAGAAAAAGTTTAATGTTGAAGAAGCTAAGGTAGTAAGTGAAATAATTTCTAATTTCTTAGATCTTGGGTTAACAACAGATCAACTAGGAGTAATCTGTCCTTACCGAGGACAAGTGGCGGAAATCAGAAGAAATCTCTCTCCTACTATAACCGTTGATACTGTTGATCGTTTTCAGGGGAGTGATCGTGAATTAATTGTTCTTTCTTTAACCGAAACCACTACAAAGAGTAAGAGAGGTTTTGCAGATGCAAGAAGATTAAATGTTGCTGCTACAAGGGCAAAGAAAAAACTGATTGTTGTTGGTGATCCTTTAATTGATAAAGCGATACTTGGAGATTTTGTTGGTTATTTAACAAAAACTGCAACAGTAAGTGAAGTCACTCCAAGAAAAATGGAAAAAGTAAAAATTTCAGCGGAAACAATAATTGTTGCAGAGAATTTATCTAAAATAGCTAAATTCTTCAAGAAAGTAGTAATAAAAGGAAAACAATTAGCTGAGTTAAAAGAGCAAAAATGTATGGTGTGCTTTCAACCTGTTTATGAAAACGCTATCGAGTGCCCATTTTGTGAGCATCTGTTTCACATAAAGCATCTCGTTGATTGGATAAAAGAAAACGAGAGATGTCCATACTGCAAAACAACTTTGAGAATTTATAGTTAAAATTAAGTTTAGATTCTCAACCCTTTTTTAGAACAAAGTAAAAAAAGGAAAAAGAAAAAAAGTTTAGAACTTTATTTTCTGTATCTTCTGAAGGCTAAAACTGATGCCAATCCTAAGAAGGATAGGAATACTAATCCGGCAATTCCAGTAGTAGTTACAGGTGGAATTGTTGTGATTACTTCAAAACCAGCATCTTCCATGTATTCGATTGCGAGTTCAAGATCATATGCGTATGCTTCTAATGTGTCATCATAACATACAGCTACAATAGGACATGGAGTTACACCTGGTGCACCGAGACCTTCTAGAATTTGATCTACGATAACATCACGTGGTACAGAATGACTGATTGCTTTACGGACTGCTTTAGCTGCTGCAGGAGTTCCTACAGGGGTTAATTCACCAGTTCCAAAGACAGGATGTTTCAAGTTGATAGCCATTTCTTGATGAGATGGATCACTTACAAGAACACCTTCAACACCAGATGGTGTGAAATCTGCTACAACTGGGTAGTATTGTGCGTCTACAATATCTATAGTTCCAGCAATCAATTCAGCTACTGCGGTATCTTTACCAGCGATGAAGGTCATATACCATTCTAATAATAGAGGGGCATCTCCTACATAGTTTGTGTTTGGAATAAGCTTTACAACACTGTTGACTGAATCAAATGTGTCCAACAAGAATGGACCAGCTCCTACGACTAGAGCATCTCCGACATTACCAGTAAATGGTACTTCATTGAAGATGGCATGGCCCCATGTGCCTATTAATGGTTCAACAACACTTTTGTCAATAATTCCAAAGGAGACTACTCCTAATGAAAATGCATTGACGTCAGTCATGTTGAATTGAATTGTATCGGCATCAACTGCATATACTGAAGCATTTGTTTCAAACCAAGTTCTGAAATAACTGTAGCTTGAAGAACCAACTGCAGGAGTCATGTGAAGTTGTATAGTGTATGCGAAATCTTCAGCAAGAACATCTTCTCCGCTGCTAAACTTAGCTCCAGCTGCGATATCAATTGTCATGTTCTTAAGATCTGAACTATAGGTTGGAAAATCTGCTGCTAATACTGGTTCATAGACGTTGGTTATTTGTTGTCTTTCATAGAGAGCACCATAAACACCTTGCATCCATTGAGAATCATAGAATGATTCAACAACGAAAGTATTCCATTCTTTAAGATCTGCAGGAATAGCGTATTTAATGATGTGATCTGCTGGGTCATCCCAGTATTCATATCGAGCAACACCTGCACCCAATAGAAGTCCATCTATATCTGTAAGTCCTTCTTTGAAACCAAAGAGTGATTTAGGATAGATAAGAACTATAGCGGGCAAGTCTTCATAGAGCATAGCTTGCATTTCTTTTGCATAACCAATTTGAGTTGCTTGATCTAGCTCTGTTAGGTATTGATTCAACTTAGTATCATATGCTGGATTACTATATTGGTAGAAATTATCACCATATGGTACTATTGCGGTAGTTTCAAATAAACCAGTTGGATCCCAATCAAGGCCCCAAGACCAACCGACAAAAAGGATATCAAAGCCTCCTTCGGCGTAAGTTGGAACATAATCGAAATCAATTAATGGATAAGACCAGGTACGAGGTGCAATATTACCCCAACCAGTGGATTCATGGAAATCTACTCCAATACCAATTTTTGGTAATTGGTTTTCCATCAATAATGACCATTGATTTCTTGCTGCGCTTGTATTGGGTGATAACAAGTTAATTGAAAAAACCTCTTGCAACTCAGTTTCCTGAGCTTGTATTTGACCTAGAGCCATGGATAATCCAAATAAGACTACTAAGCCAATACCCAAAATTGCTTTTTTGTTCATTGTTTTTTTCACCTTTTCAAAATTCCACTTTATACATTTAGCATGCTAGTGGAAGCAAGAAAAAGTTGCTTAACTCGTTAATAAAGTTTGTGGGTTTTCATTTTAATTATTATTTTGATTTCAGGGTTTTCATTTTAATTATTAAACTGGTTCTTTTTTACAAGTTGCTTTTTTGATTCCAATTATTGGATTTAATTACCCTGATGATGTTTTATTGGTTTAAAAGAATCACTAACCTAAGAACTTGCCATGAAACAAGACCATATAATATTAAGAATCCTCCCCCAAAATAGTATGTAAACGAATTAAATGTAGCTTCTCTGAAGCTATCTTTAGAAATAGGATCTGAACCCAGAAGTCTTTCTTTGAGGTTAGAAACTAGCGTTGATTGTCCAAAATTTCCAAAACAAGCTCCAATAAAGATGACCAACCCTGCCTCTCCAAATATTAGATACTGCATGAAATATAGGATAAACTTCATTTCAGTATCAAACCCAAAATAGAAGCTCAGTATTAGAATTACATCAATAATAACAAAAACAAGTGAAGAAAAAAATCCTAGTAAAACTATTCTTGCCCAGTTTACCTTAAGTTTTTGAGTTGATGAATCTTCTTTTTGTGTTTGATATTTTGGTTGTATATCATCTACTTCTTTTGCCTTCCAGGATTTTTCTTTCTTACTCATTTCTTTCCCTTTTTATTAGTAATTGTAGAACCACAAGAATTACAGAAGCGTTCATTATTTCCAACTAACTTTCCACACACTGAGCATGTAATAACATCTTGAATATTGTTTTTGTAAAGATTTGGGTCAAAGACAGGATCGAGGATTATTTTTCCTTCTTTTGTAGATGCTGTGAAATGGGTGGGATTGTTTATACTCTGAAGAATTTCTCTGGGAAGAACTATTCTTTCTTGCCTATCTATTTCGAGTAAACGACTTTCATCAAGTTTTCTTAGAATTACTTCTCTTCCATGGCGGCCTATAATTATCCCATCTTTTATTTCCAAAATTCTATCTGCTCTAACAGCAACTTGTTGGGAGTGAGTTACAATACAGAGAGCAATACCTAATTCTTCATTTATGCGATCAAATAAATCAAGAATACTTTCTGCAGTAACAACATCTAAATCACCCGTTGGTTCATCACCTATCAATATCCTAGGATTAGTTATTAGAGTAGTTGCAATAGCTGCTCTCTTTTTCTCTCCTCCAGACAAGGTATTTTCTTTTTTATTCCTTTTGTCCCAAATACCAAGAAATTGCAATAGAAATTCTGCTCGCTTTTTCGCGATTCTGGGGGGGACCTTAGCATAAAAGCCTGCAAGTTCAATATTTTCTTTTACAGTTAAATGAGGAAGTAATCGACTATCTTGAAAAACTACACCAGCGAAAGCCCTTCTGGCTTTAATTATCTCTTCTAAGCTTGATCTAGTGATATCTTTAGAAAGATCCTTCCAAAAAACTTTACCTGAGGTGGGTTTGGTAATTCCAGCAACTATACTCACTAGTGTTGTTTTACCGCTTCCA
>JAGLOH010000100.1 GCA_023139025.1 Candidatus Heimdallarchaeota archaeon
GATGAAGATGAACTGTTGGGCAGTTTCAAGGCTTTAGGAGGGTTATATTTGACATCCTGTGCTGAAAAATATAAACTGATTGAACCTAATCTATCTTTTAAGAAGAAAATCTCGAAGATTTCGAGGGCTTTCCCTACATTATATGAAATTGAGATATATGACCAATTTTCTCAGATCTATCCTAAGATAATTGAAATAAGAAATAGGTTTGGCAATGAAGTTGGTTTGGATCCTTTAGGGAATCTATATCAAAAGATCTTAACAAAAACAACCAAGCAAGGAAAAGGAATAGTTTTTACTCCTATTTCAATAATAAAGTATATTCTTCATCAAATAGAGTTTCCTAACAGATATTCAATAAAAGATAAACAAAATATTATTGATTTATCATCAGGTTCAGGATTATTTCTAGCGCAAGCAATAGAATTACTGATTGAGCAAAATATAGAAAGATTTACTGTAAATGAAATAATTGATTATATTCAAAACAACGTTATTGGATTCGATATTGACCCGCTTGCAGTATATATCTCTAAATTTAATCTATCACTTATATTAATTGAACAATTTAAAGAAAGATATAATTTGGAAACATCCTTCACGCCGAACATATATCTAACAAACTCACTGGCCAAACAAGGAGAGGAAGATATTTATGAAGTTAAGAAAGCAAAGAAACAACATTATGACTTTGTAGTTGGAAACCCACCATATATTGAAGCAAAACGGATGGATAAACAGACAAAGAAGATTTGTTTACTTAATTACCCTAAAGCAGCTAGAGGCCATTTTGATGTTTATTCTTGCTTTTTAGAACTTGGTACTGATCTGTTAAAAGCTAATGGAAAACTTGGATACATCATCCCCAGTAAATTTCTTAGTTCAAGATATTCAAAAGAAATGAGAAGATATTTCCTTGAACAGAACCTTATTTCAGAAATTGTTGATTTAACACATCAGAATGTCTTTCGTCCAGCGGTTTATCCTGTCATTCTCATATTAGATAAGAATAGACAGAAAGAGGAGACAATTAAACTGGCTAATAACGTTGATTATGAAGAGTTACAAACAATGAACTTCAAATCAAAGTGTAAATATGTTCCTGCAGATTTTTTTTATAAAACTACAAACAAAACCATTTTTCTACCAGATTCAACTTCCCTTTCAATAATAGAGAAGATTTACAGTGATTCTGAATATAGGCTAGGAGATTTAGTTAGATTTAGATGGTCAATTTCATTCCATCGGAGAGGATTACGAGAACATTTTGTATTTGAAAAACCAGTTAGTACAAAATCTAGGAAATTTCTAGGTGGAAAACCATTTGGTGGAAATAGAGAAGTTGAACGATATGGTATTAATTGGAAAGGTTACTATTTGGATTATAACCATGAGAAAGCAAAAGGAATGAAAAATAACTTTCCTGAAATTAGTATATTTACATCAAAGAAGATAATTATATGTCAACATGCTCTAAGGATGAGAGCAACATTGGATGCTGAGGGTTATATTTGTAAGGATATTTTCCTACTGGGACACTTGACTCAAAAAGCTAGGGACTTAAACATTAGTCTTGAACTTATTCTTTCTCTTTTAAATTCCGAGTTGTTCAGCTTTATGTATTCTATAATGTATTCAAGTACTGAGATAACCGGAAAATATCTACATTATCTACCAATGTATCTTCACGATCTACCTTTTATTGTTCCGGATGATCTACAGAATGAGTTACTTATTCAAAAAGTGAATTTACTACTTAAGCAAGAACAATTAAATCCCGTATTAGATGAGGAAGTAGACAGCTTAATTTATGGTTTGTTTAAGGTAAATGAAAAAGAAAGAAAGTATGTAAAAAAACATATAAATCAATATCTCGTGAAATAGCTTGAGCTAGATATTTAACAAAAGAATAATTGAAGTAGTAAGAAAGGGCTTTGAAATGTCAAAAAAAGAAGAACCAGCAATTGAAATTAATGAACGAAAGAAGAGTGGTTTTTCTTCACACCTTAAAGAATTAGGGACAAAACAAGTTGAAAAAATAAAAAATACGTCCATTTTAATTCAAGAGAAACTACAAAGAGAAGCTGGAAAATTTTGGATTTGGTTCAAAATCAAAAGTAAGGAATTTTGGATTTTTCTGAATGAATACGTTTTTCACTACTATACACCCATCGGATTCTTACTCCTGTTTGAATACTATATTTTTATATGGCCAATCTTGAAATTTCTCAAAATTTTCTTTCATATAATTTACCCCCCCAAGCTAAGAAGATACACTGTGAAGAACTTGAAGGCATTTTGGCAATCAATACAAATCAAAGTATTCCCAGTATTGATGAAAATTTCTTTCATCATTCTAGCAGTTCTTTTCACGATTATTACAGCTCTTGGAAAGTTAAGCTTGATATTATTTGATATACTTGTTCCCAGAGGTCTAAGAGAATTAGTCCCACTGCTTCAAATGTACAGAAAATATGCTCTTACTGTTGCTAATTTTCTTTCTGGAAAAAAATCTAAAGAAATTCTAGAAGTTTCGCAGGAATTGGATGAGATAGTTCTCAAAGAACGACAAATGATTAAAGCTTATCCAATCCGAAGAGGTGTTGGAGAGGTCATTAATGTTGCGATAGGAACTCCAATAATTATTATTGCTATTCCAGCAGCTATAGGGAGAATTTATGGAATTGAGGGATTAGATCTTATACAGGTTTTTCAGGATTATATTGGAATAAAACCATTCTGGACCATTGCTTTGTTTGGAACAGGTTTACTTGTAGTTTCTTGGGTTGCAACAATATTCGGACCAATTTATGCATTATTCCATCAATGTAATGTTTATCTAATGAGATGGGGAGCATATCGCTGGGCAAACATTTACAGAGCCTTAGAAAACTTCTTTTCTTTACCATATCATGCAGCAAAATCTTCTTTCAGTTTCTTTGATGCTCCGCCTGTATCTACGGAAACAATGGTGGAATTTAGACTAGAAATTATGGAAGAAGTAGATGCTATGAAAGATAAAGTTCAACAACTTCTTTCTCTTGATCCAAGGAATGTTCCAGAAAGGTCGAAAAATAACTTAGAGAAATTACTAAATGAAGCGGAATTATCATTAAATGAGTTGGATATCTCAAAAATAACAAAACAAACAGGAAGGACTTTTGCATTGCTTATTTGGTCAAAGGAATCTTCGATTGTTCCATGGTTGAGACAGGAAGCTAAAGCAAGATTTGCAAAGAAAAATAATATGAGTCGAAAAGAAGTTGAAAAAGCGTTCAAAGTGATTCTTACAAAAATAGAGGAAGGGTATATTAGCTACGATCTTTTTTCATCTGTTCTTATTACTGGAGCTCTCAAGGGAGTTGCAAAACAGCAAGCAAAATACGAACAAATAATGCCAGATGTTGAATATAACAAATTAGCAATTGCGTTAGCTCTTGGTGCTCAACAGTATATCAAAGATGAATTTAGTAGTATACCGCGGTATAAAAGATTAGGAAAGAAAATAGGAATTTCTCTTATTGCTCCTTTTATGCCATTTGGAATGCTTATATACATTTTCTTTAAATTTATCAGACATGTAATTATTTCTACATTTAAAGCAATATATTCTATAGGTACAAGAAAGATAATCAGATTCTTCTCTCAAAGATTTAAGGAGATATCTGAAACATTAACCACAACGTACGATAACGTTCAGAAACGAGGGAGAACATTTAGTTGGAAAAGAGATTTGAATGTTGATTTTGCTGAAATCTTTAAAAAAGGTTTCAAATTTTTAATTAAACTCCTACCAATGATTATCTGGTTATTTTTAAAGGGAATTTACAAGTTTATCAGTCGAATATGGACAAGAAGAAGTTTTGAGGAAAGACAAAAAAGAGATTTTGAAAGAGAGTTAACTACAGAATCTTTGATATCAATGTATGAGGAAATCTATGATAAATTACTAATAACAGATTTACTACTTTCAAAAATAGAATAATTCTCTTTTCAATTGATAGTTTCGCAACTTTAAAATTTGTATAATTTATTATAATAACGATGACTTTTTCAGAAAATAAGGGTGAATCAAAGGAAAGCGTGGAAGAACAAGAAGAAAATGTCGAAGGAGAAGAAGTAGATAAGGTGGATGTGAAAGAAGAATCTAAAGACAGAAAGATTTCATTTTCAGTTGTTGCCTTCTTTATAGCATTGATTTCTATTGGTGCAAAATTTGCGTTAATAATTTTTGATATTTTTATACCAAAAGCTTTGCGTGAATATGTTCCATTCTTCAATATGATGAGAAAAATCACCCTACCAATATCTGAAATAATGGCTGGCAAGAAATCAAAAGAGATATCCGAAGTAGCAAATGAGCTTGATGAACTTGAATTAAAAGGCCAGAAAGTTATGAAAGCTTATCCCTTACGTAGAACCATCAGTCAAGCAATGAGCATTGGAATATCACCTATTATTTTAGTTCTAATCCCTACAATTATCTGGGGAAAAGGATTAGTGGGATATCTTAATAATTATTTACCTCCCATTGCAAGCATTATGCTATTAGGTACATTAATGCTCTTAATTTCCTGGGTAGTAACCTTATTTGGTCCTATTTATGTTGTTTTTCACAACTCAAGTAAATATCTATTGAAGATGGGAGCTTACAGATGGGCTTCAATCTACCAAGATCTAGAAAATATTTTTGCTATTCCTTATTATGCTGCAAGATCCTCCTTTTCTTTTCTTTCTTCACCACCAATTTCTAGTGAAACCTTTGATGAATTCAAGCTTGATATTAAAAATGAGCTAGATGTAGTGAAGGAGAAAGTCGAAGGTCTGTTAGCCCTAGATACTAAACATGTTCCTGACAGATCGAAAAAAGAGCTTGAGAAACTTCTCAAGAAAATCGATATACCTTTAACAGAATTTGATCTAGCGAAAGTAAAAGATTCTACATCCAGAACCTTTGCTTTACTAATTTGGACTAAGGAAGAGTCAATTCTCCCATGGAGAAGAAAAGAAGCTTTAGAAAGATTTGCAAAAAGAAATAAATTAACTGTTGAGGAAGCTGAAGAAGCATTCTATACCCTAAATAGAAAAAGAAAGGAAGAAGGACTTAAAGAAGAAACCATTAAATCAATTCTTATAACAGGAGCATTAAAAGGAATTGATCAACAAGAAGAAAAATATAATCAAATTATGGATGATATAGAATCCAATAAACTTGCCATTTCTTTAGCTTTAGGAGCTGAACAATATCTTGAGGATATCTACAGACCTCTACCAAAATTCGTTGTTATCTTAAAATCTATTGGAGTGTCTTTATTGGCATTTTTAATGCCATTTCTACTTATTATTCTAGCTGTTTTATTATACATCAAACACTTGCTTTTTACTATAGTAAAAATCATTTTCTCTAAAGGCACTATTCAAATCCACAAATACATTGGAAGAAGGTACTCTGAAATTAAGGAGAATCTAATAGAAACCTATCAATCAGTAAAACAGAAAGGCAAAGAATTTAGTTTCAAAGAAGATTTGGATTTTAGTTTCAAGAAGTTCTTTTTATCATTTGGTAAATATTTCCTTATATTCCTATTATTCTTGATTAAACTTGTTACACTATGGCCAATCTGGAAATCGCTTTATGTTAGAATTGTTAAATTAATCCAAAGAAGAAAACCTGAAAACAGAATGCGAAGA
This sequence comes from Candidatus Heimdallarchaeota archaeon, assembly GCA_023139025.1. Lineage (GTDB taxonomy): Archaea > Asgardarchaeota > Heimdallarchaeia > Heimdallarchaeales > Heimdallarchaeaceae > UBA460. The sequence goes on from JAGLOH010000100.1 coordinate 5,692, forward strand.
ATGTTTGAAAAGGAACTTACAACAGAATCATTAGTTTTTATGTATCAAGAAATATATGAAAAATTAGTAGTTTAATTATAATAAACATAATCACATTACTCACATATGGAAAACAAGACTTAAAAATGAGATACTAATTTCTTTTTTTGTCTTAAAAATACATTGTGTGGTAATTGAGCTGTATTCAAATGTCAAAAACTGATGAACCCGTGTTGAAAAAATTTGGACCAGCAGTGATATCCTTAGCTAATTCAGCTAGAGCTTTTGATGCACCAGTAAGATATCCTGTTCTCTTTAGAGCTCCTTTCTTAGAAACTACAGGAATAAAAGGTGCAATGGCATTTCCAAGAATGTCATCATTTGTTACTCTTATAGAACACTTCTTCGGATTAATTATTCTTTTTCCTATACTTTTCTTTACTCGTGGGTTTGGAAAACTGAGAAAAGCAATGAAGAGTTTTACTAAACTTGAATGGTTTTCAGTTATTTTCATCTCAGTCGGAGGATCAGCACTTGGTCTATTTTTCTTCCTCATTTCTTTTGCTCTTGGGAATCCAACAATAGCTATCTTATTACAAAAAGCTCAACCATTGATTACTTTTATTTTTGCATATTTTATACTTAAAGAAAGACCAACCAAGTGGTTTTGGGGAGCTTTGGTTTTATCCTTAGTTGGAATAGGACTAATTGTAACTCCAGACATAATCAAAAGCACACAAACCTTCGATTATACTGGTTTAATAGCTATTTTGTGTTCCTTAATAGCTGCAATACTTTGGGGAGGTTCAACAGTTTTTGGTAGAATCTTGACAAAGAAAGTAGATTATTGGGATTTGACCCTGCTCCGATATATCGGGGGATTTCTATTTCTAATAATCTTCAATATAGTTTTATTTACTTATAACAAAGACTACTATGGTATGCTCGGTCAAACTGTGAGTGTTTTTGGACCATGGAGCTGGCAATGGCCCATGATTGTATGTATCCTTTTTTCAACGATATTTACAGGAGGAATATTACCTTTAGCTTTATATTATTTCGGTCTTAAAAGATCAAAAGCAACTATTGCCGGTTTAGCAGAATTAGCTTTTCCTTTGTTAGCCATTTTGGTAAATTTTATTTTCCTAGGAGCAATTCTTGATTGGTATCAAGGTGCAGGAGCTATTATTTTACTAGTCACAGTATCAGCACTATCATTCATCAACGCTAAAGAAACGGAAAAAAAACCCACTAATTTCATGGAAACGTAAGCTAAATTACCAATCAATTCCAAAAGTTATATCTAGAATGTTAGGACCTAGAACTTTTCCATGATTGAAATTCAATAAGGTTATTCTATTTTTTAGATATGAACGTACATCATTTAAGAGAATTTCATAACTACTACTATCTATTTCCTTCTCAAGATGAAGTGTTACACTAAATATTTTGAGAGCACTATCATATTCAATTTCAATTTCTGTAAAAGAATGTTTAAAGAATTTTGATGAAAACATTTCTTGTATTTCAGTATATCTTTCTGTTAAGAACCATTGAGGGACCAGTTCATCTTCTTCCTCTGCTACATCTTTGTAAGTCTCTTTCTTCTTTCCATGGTAATCTCCCAACAGTTTGAAAATTAGCTCATTAACCCTGAGTAAGAGATAATCGTTGAAACTTTCACTTGTTAGA
>JAGLOH010000101.1 GCA_023139025.1 Candidatus Heimdallarchaeota archaeon
ATGTCCAAAATGTAGACTTTTTGGAAATGAATATATATGTCCAAAATGCAACTTTAAAGGTCCATAAACGGGTGAAAATAATGGGTGAAGTTTTATTAGTATATGAAATTAGGCCAGAAACTACCGAAATAACTCCTAAGAGATTAGAAGAAATTGTAAGGTTAAAGCTTCCGGAGAAAGTGAAAATGCAAAATAATCCTGAGGAAAAACCGTTATTCTTCGGATTAGTTGGTATAATTGGTCAATTTATTATTCCAGAGGAAGATGGTGCCCAAGATAATTTAGAGGATGTTCTAAATTCAATTGAAGAGATATCATCAATTCAGATGACTTTTATCACTAGATTGTAAGTTCATCCTTCCCTTTAGTTCCCTTTTTCATTTTCAACAGATTTTTGCATTTTAATTTTTATTGCTAATCCTTTTGTCCAGTCCCTTTTATCTATATCTTCAATAAACAAACTGTATTCATATTTTTTAGCAATTTCATTAACAATCATAAAACCAAGATGTTTACGAAGAGTTTCATCAAAAGGTGATTCTTCAATAACTCTTTGTATTTCATCATTGAGTTCAGGTTCAACACCTTCTTTATCAAGAATCATTATCTCAAAGAATTCTTGATCACCTTCTACTATCTCTCTCCCACTGATATCTATGTTAATCTTCCTGCTTTCAGTTTTTAATATTAAACTCTTCAAGACATAGTAGAACATGTCATAAAGAAAAACCCCCCCTAGAATCTTAATAACACTAGGCAAATTAACATCTATATTGAATTCATTTTCGTTGTGTTCTTCCTTTACTTTTTCAAGTAATCTCAAAATAGTCATCTTAAGGGGAACAAAATGAACTTCTGCTCCGCTTGAAACATCTAATACATTAGATAATAATCGTATATCTTGAACTATTCCTGTACCTCTTCTTACAAGAGTATTTACTCTTTCCAATATCGCGTTTTCTTCAGGAGGAATACTGCTAGTTAATAATTCATAATAACCTGAGATTCCAAAAAGAATGTTGTAAATATCATGTGTTAAAACATTTAGGTACATTTTTGATCTGTTAGAGTATTCTTCTGCGATAGATTGTAATTTTGTTGCTTCAGAAATATCGACTAAAGACAAAACAACACAATATTCCCCAGTTAGATTATTGATTGTTGGAGATAATTGCACAAAGAAGGTTCTAGAATCTCTTTTCCCCAATTGAAAAATTTCTATTTCAAGTTTCATAGTATCTTTTGCGATATTCGCCATTACATCACGGGTTTTCCGAAGCATTTCCTTAGCTTTATCTGAATCCAGACCAAGCAAGTAATCCAATTTTAATCCAATTGATTCATCGTGATTAAAACTAAATGTTTTCTCAGCCTGTTTATTGAGATATATAATCTCAAATCTATTGTTTACAAGCATAACAGGAAAAGAAGAAAATTCAGAAGTTTGAGTTATCTGTTGAATGTCATCAAGAAGTCTTTTTCTTTGAAGAGTTAGAAATAACTGATTAACCATAATTCGGAGAAAATGAATATTTGATTCTGATAGTTTTTCTATTGATTCGGAAATAACAACTAGAAATCCTAACATTAAATTTGTGGAGCCGATAGGAAGAATTACCCCATATTGCTCCTCAAATTGTGGAAAATTAATTTCTTCAATTTTGTTAGGCGTATTATAATAAGGTAAGCTTGATATCACTAGTTGAGGCGATTTGAAGTATTCTCTTACTTGATCACTCAACCCTATATCTTGAATTAGAGAAACTTCCGCAATATCTTTGATAAACACACCTAATCCTTCAATCTCAGTTTTTGACTTAATTTTTGGTAAAATTCGATCAAGTATGAGTTGTATTTCAGTAGTTTCAAGAGTAAGGGTTGACATCTCTACAATCAAATCTGTTTGGTGCAATTTTAAACCAGAACTGTACTGGCCATACCAAAATGAAAGCATATCAGTTATTAACAAAGATATTTCTTTTATTACAGACAAATATCTTTCTTGATTGTGTTTTACAGTGTCTGGATGGAGAAAAACACTTATTGCTCCAATAGTAATGTCCCCTAAATACATTGGACATACAATAAAATCACTAATGTTCTGACTTTTTAGAAATACCTTGTAGTTGTTGCCTTCCGCAATGGCATCTGTTGGAAACCAAGCTATATCTGATTGCGCAAATACTTCGGTGTAAGGATTCTCAGGATCAAAAGCATCCATTTCAATTTCTAAATTGCTCTTTGCAATTTGCTCCTCTTCCATACAAAGTGGATAAAGGAATTGATTTTCATGATCATAATAGCTAACCAAAATCAATACAGGATCTAGTGCATTTTTAATTACTCGACTAGCTCTTTGAATCATAGAAATTTTTATTCTACTATCAAGCAAGTCTCCATTAGCCAATAATTTAAGGAACTCCACAAGTGATTCAGTTACTAGATCTTCATCCATATTAATCCCGATTTTCTGTATTAGATGCCTTTTTTACTCTTGTTATGTTTCTTCTACTCTAATGTTAAAGCGTTTCATTTAAATTCATTTTGTATTATCTTAAGTCATTCAACCCTTTGATAATTGATTGTACGAAGAAATTGAAAAGAATTTATACATTTCTATTGTCTTATCTATGAGTGAGAAAGAGGTATCAAACAGTTAATTCTGGCAACTATTTCAGATAAAGTAATATTAATCAACAATGAGTGCAGTATAATAATTACACGAGGAGATTCAAACGACAGGGCAAACATCGGAAATTATTGCTGAACATGCTGATACAATTTATGCATTCTTTTTGGGAGATAAAGATGGTGTAATCTATAAGGAAAGTATTTTCAATGAAGAGAAATGTCCCATTGATATCTTAACAAATCTAGTTAAAGCTTTTTGCTCTTTCACTGAAGAAACCAAAATATCTGATCGTGGAACGATAGAACTAACAAAATCAAAGATATCCTTTAGAAAGATACAAGATATAACCTATGTTCTTAATCATGGAATAAGTGAAAGATCTGAAGCTGACGATGCTATAGATTACATTTCTAACGAATTTGAAAGCAAATCTAGGTCTAAATTTCATAGTGCTGATCCTGGGCAAGTATTTTCAGGAGCATCAGCTGTTTATAATCAGACGGTGGAAGAGCTTTTTAGGGCAGTAATTAACAAAGAAAGTCCAAAAACCCATCAATATGCTCTAGATACACAATTTGATTTAGAATTAGTAGATGTACCTATTAGTTTTGATGATTTGATGCTAGTTTCAAAATCTCAAGCAAAACCTGCAGAACAAACTGCAAAGGTGAAACAACTAACTCCTGAAGAAGAACAATCCCCAGAACAAATGCTTAGTGCAGTGACATTTAATATACTGAACTCAATACAAGGTATTGACCATCTTGTGTTTGTTGAACATGATGAAGAGAACACAGAATTGTTTTTCCAGAATGGTAGTTTAGATGAGGATTTTGTAACCAAGACTCAGAAAATATGTGAGAAATACCTTTCTAATATCCTTGAAATTATGAAAGATGAACAAACACAAAATGCAATCGATATTACCAATAGACACCAAATAATTTTTGTTAATTTGGATAAGAAAAATTTCATGTACGCAATTGCATCAAAAGAAGTTGATGCTGTTATGATGGATCCTGTATTTGAGAGAATTGCACGTAGAATAAAAGATATGGTACTTGGCTATAAACAAGTGACTGAATAAGAATATCTAATAACAAATATTGTTTCCATCTAACTAATAGTGATTTTTTCTTGAAGTAGAAAACTGTTCCATTCTGTCTTACATGAACATTTGAATTCATTGTTTAAGTCTTCTAAATTTTGTGATAAAACAAATTGTTTCAAAGCCTCTGTCATTTGTTTGTCGCAGTCACCACAGTTATGTGCTCCTCTTTGAGTTCCTCCTGCAACAACATCACAAATTAATCTTAAATCGGGGTATTTTGATTTTATTTCTTTACATAGGTGTAGAAGAGACCATAACCAAGGAGTTCTGTATTGGTTTTTCTCAAACATTAGCGAAAGATAGGTTCCTCTATGTATACTGATTGCATTTATAGAAATAGTATCAACTCCAAGTTTATTCAACTTGGACACGCTTTGCAAAATATCCTTTATGGAATCATATTCAGAGACAAAAGGAGGTTTAAATAACAGATATGCCTTTACTTTTGCTCCAACATCGAAAATTCTAGTTGCAGCTTTTTCAAAGTCTTCCCAGAAAAATCCTTTGTTGATTGATTTTTTTAAAATATCATCATTTGCACTTTCTAATCCAATTGCTATCTCAATTTTTTCAATATCAATTGTTTCTTTTATCGTTTGCATTATCTTTTCTGTAACATACTCTGGTCTAGATTCAAGTACAATTTCTGTTATTTCTCTATATTGGGAAGCTTCTTCCAATATTTCTTTCTGTATCTCCTCAGGAATTTCAGAAATATCTAGAAAACTTCCACTAGTGAATAGTTTTAACGAATAGTTCTCTCCTTCTTTGATGGAATCATGAAGTTTCTCCTTGAAAGTTTTCATCATATTCTCAAAATTAGGTTCTTGAGGATTATCGTAGATATAGCCACAAATAGAACAACCACCACTTTTCGATAAAGCCCAAGAACAACCTTTGGTTGGGAGAATGAAAACAATCGCTTTACCTGGTCCAGAATGAAGACGATGATCCTCAACCCAGTGAACTACTTTTCTTGAATGAGATCTTTCCCCTAATGTTTTATCTCTTATTTCTCTAATAGTATTGGCGAAATCTGGATTGATTTTCATTTTTTCACCTTTTTTTCTTTTTAATTTCTGCAACTTTACCAGATGTCATCTTGTTCATATCCTCTCCGGATACCAATGCACGTGCTGTTGCTATAACATCTTTCTCATATAGGACAAAAATTTCATCATCAGGAAGTATGTGTGTATCTGCCTTCAGACAACCTGGGGCATAAATATTGCTTCCTGATACATAATCTGCTCCAAAATCAAGTTTGTTTAAGCTGATTTTTGAAATTTCTTTTGTATATGCAGGGAAAAGTGAAAGATAACCTGTTGATGCATGCATAGTAGCAATATGCTTATCATCTCGGAAAATTTGAGGGCTTCTTGGATATCTACCTTTTAGCTTTATTTTGCCGTGAAAAATCCTTTTTCCAGTTCCTGGTCCATATTGAAAATCAGCAATTGCTTGAATTTTCTTTGTATTTGAAATAACTTTCTCAGTTTGATTTAAGGAGAATCTTTCTTTGGTGTTCACCAAAGCTTCTGATAGTTCCTGTAATGATTGATGACTAGTTGGTGGTGCTTTGTAAGATGTATCTATTACCTCAATAGAACTTTTTTCTTTAACTCTCTCAATAATCTCTTCATATCCTGAACCATGAAGGTGATTTATGATAATGCTGTCTTCTTGATATCGGGATAGTACATTTGAGAGAAGATTTGAAGTAATCTCTATTTCTTTTTCAGACCAACTTCCTGCTACAGGAATATCGTAGAATCTTGCGGGATAAATATTTTCAAGTTCTCTAGGAACTACGGATAATGGAGACGTGACAATTAATTCTGATAACATTGAAAAAATGCTAGAACCAGCTTTCTTTATTGCATTTCTAAACATGATATGTGATCGAGACATTGCATATGGTTTTCTAGCTGAACATGGCAAAAGTATTATGATTCTCGATGAAGGATGCGGTCTAAATCTTTCCTTGACTCTTTCTCTAAACTCAGAAACAACTGGTCGATTTAAGGATTCTTCCCCTAAGCATTTGACTTTAGTTGATGAGATGATTGGAGTTCGTTTCCTTAATGATTCTCCAAATTTAGTATCTAAATGTCTTAGAGTTGCTGCAAAAGTGATATTTCTGTGAATGTCCTGTTCAACTATAGTTCTTAAAGTTCCATTTCTCAGAGCAAAATTCACTCTGGCAAGAGCATTCTTCAAAACCATTTCATTATGTTTGAAGATGTTTTTGGGTGTGGAACTGCATTGTGAGCAATAACAGGGGGGATGACTATCTATAGGGAAGACACCGTTTTCAGTAAGAAAGTAACCATTTTTTGATACTTGATAGGCTATTGAGTTATCAAAGAAGTCTATCCCAATATAAGTTAGAAAAGAGTAAAAAGCTGGTGAAACAGAACCAGGCAGATAGAGACCTATATCTGGTGATAATCTAGTTCTTAGATAAGACATTTTTTCGGCTAGTTTTCGTTGATTATTGAATAGTTTACTTAAGTCATTAAGTATTATCAAAGAACAATCTGTTTCAAGAATTTCATCTATCTTTTTAGATTCAAATTGATCTATTGGTAGATAAAAACTCTGTTCTCCTATTCTAGGAAGAGACAAAAACTCCTTTAGATATGTGTCATAATCTTCAATTCTTAGCTTCTCAGAAGCATATGAAGGATAAAACGGTTGTAAAGAAAGCTGATTAGCTTCATGTAGAATTTTCTCTTTTTTTGCATCTGGGAGATTCCAGAGAAGTTTGATCTCTGATGAGTCATAAGATGAATAGTTAGGTACAAGTGTGGAATCAAAATGAGCTGAGTATCCTTCTAAAGATTCAGGTTTTTCGATTGATATGAGGCCTGGTGATAAAGGATAATGAGTCCGAGTCTCAGCTAAGATGCGTCCGAATCCAAATTGCGCTAAGGGTTGGAAAAATCTCATTTCTATCCTGGATATTATCTATGCACAAAGGAAAGACAAACAGAATAAAAAGAATCTGGTAAATCAGAAAATTCATTCGATTACTGAGATAAACTAAAAAGGAGATAAAACAGCTGTATTCTGAATCCAATGATTGACCATATGCTTCAGGAAATTCATGAGCAACCTGCTTTTCTTCGAGAACTTATTAACACTAATAAAGAAAAGATATACGAAACAATTAATCGAATTAGGAAGAGAAATAGAATAAAGCGAATAATTTTGACAGGCTGTGGAGATTCTTTATGTGCTGCTTTAACAAGTGAGTATGCCTTTAATACAAAGAACTTATCAACAATGGCTCTTCCTCCGATGGAATTTTCAAGATATAAGTATAAATTCTTTGATCTTTTAGATAATGAAACACTTCTAGTACCTATATCTGTTAGTGGAAGGACTCCCAGAGTAGTTGAAAGTATTCACGCAGCAAAAAGTAAGAATTGTTCAGTTTTAGCAATTACTAACAATCCAGATAGCCCAGTAGCTGAAATGTCTGATGAGTTCATTTACGCGAAATCTTCTCTAATAGATTCTCTGAAATCAAGTTCATATGAAGGAGAAGTAAGTAGTAAGTATGTTGGTTATGAACATGATGTTCCACAAACGAAGAGCTAT
>JAGLOH010000102.1 GCA_023139025.1 Candidatus Heimdallarchaeota archaeon
CTACCACATTTGGTGTTGTTACCAGAATTTTACATGATGGTCCAGGAAAATCTAAGAATAGAACTGTTATCATGAAACTCTATGAAACTGAGATCCCATTAGAAAAATATCTTGGCAGAAAAGTTAAAGTCAATTTCCCAAACTCTGAGAGACATCTTATAGGAACCATTTCAAGACTTCACGGAAAAAGCTCTTCGCTTGATAAAACAGTTGTAGTTAGATTCTCACGAGGTGTGAGCCCCCATATTATAACTGCAAGAGGAACTTTCATTTAGAATAGCCATTAATCTTAAAAAGGGATATTCCCTTATTTTCATATGGCGAGAAAAAGAGACCTTCAGAGATGGGCACAAATATTATCTTACACTGGAGGAGTTTTATTTGCTCTAGGCGCTGCTCTGTTGTTTCTTAATCATTTTCTTCCTTCACCTTACCTACCAAATGTCGTTCAAGATTTAATTGTGAAAACAGTTTTGTTTACCGTTCCATTAACTACTATAGTCTTAGCAATTATTGGCGTAGTTTTAGGTGCTGCTGTAATAATTTTAGTGGGAGCTGAACCTCCAGATTTGGTTACTGGTATCATACTAATTATCATAGGAATTTTCAGTCTGGGGATTCCAGGATTATTTACAGTAGTTGGCGGAATATTGTTTATTACTGCTTCCACAAGAAAGCGATAGTATTTTTTAAATATTCTATTTTCACATAAAGAAAATTTAAATAGAACAACCTTTCATTAGGCCTTATGGCGAAGAAGAAAGAACTCGCACGATGGGGTACGATTTTTGGAGTACTTGGTGGTGCTTTCTGGATCATAGTCGGAGTTTTAACTATATTAGAAACCATAGCAGCTGGAATTATGAATGTATTCTATACAGCATCTTGGCTGGATAAAATAGGTGGAGGACTGGAACCGCTAATTCTTGGAATAATATTGATTGCAATTGGAGCACTTGTAGTTCTTTTGTGTTTAGGACGCTTTGGTTTATCTTATGTTGTTATTGGAATATTGCTGATAGTTTTTGCTATTATTGGAAGTGGTCTTCCAGCAATTTTAACTTTAATTGGAGGCATATTCTTTATTATAGCCGGCGCATAATTAATTATTCCTTTTTTTTTGTTCCCTAAATCTATTTTACAATAGTTTTTATATTTTGATTCTCCTAATTAATTGAAGATTATGTCAGATAAAGGTAAATCCAGTCCTTCTCTATATTTAGGAAAAGAACATTCTACAGATGAAGATGTATTTTTACCTCTAAAGGCTTTAAATAAACACATAAGCGTTTTTGGGCAAACAGGGTCCGGCAAAACAGTCGCATGTAAAATACTTATTGAGGAAGCTGTGAGACATGAAATTCCTGCAATTATTATTGATCCTCAAGGAGATATTAGCTGCTTGGCAATGGTTGAAGATTATGAAAAATTGAAACCTTATGGCATTTCAGAGGAGTTTTACAATGAATACAAAGATAAGGTTGAAGTTGTAATTTTTACACCCGCATCTGAAAAAGGCATTCCGCTTTCAATTAATCCTCTTATAATGCCTCCTCAAGAATTAGACAAGGAGGAGAAAATTTTAGCTATTGATGGTATTGCTACAACTATGGTAAATGTACTTAGATACAAAATTAATACAGAAAAGGGAGGAGCAGTAAAAGCTTATTTGGTCTCTCTTTTTGATCAGTGTTTAGAAAAAGACATATTGATAGCTAACTTTGAGATGTTAATAGATTTGATTAGAACAGAAGAAGCATATTTATCTGAAAGTATTAGGACTTTATTATCACAAAAAGAGAAGGATTCTCTAATAAAAAGAATAAAATCGATTAACGTAGGAGCATCTTCTCTTGTATTTAACCTAGGACCAAAATTGTCTGTTCAGAATCTGATTCGCCCAACTAATCCAAATAAAATCAGAATAGCAATAATTTTTATGAATACTCTTTCAAACCTAAGACTAAGGGAACTTTACATTACAACTCTAGCTCAAAATCTTTACACTTATATACGCTCTAATCCATCTGCAGATCCTCAACTTATTTTTTATATTGATGAATTAGCGGGACCGCCTCAACTAATTCCACCTCATCCAAAAAACCCTCCTACAAAACAGTGGTTACAGCTTTTATTCAAACAAGGCAGAAAATATGGTCTATCTATGGTAGTAGCAACTCAGAATATAAGCGATGTAGATTACAAATCCTTTGGTCAAGTGAGCACCTTTCTCTTTGGTCGATTCGTCACTCCTCAAGATTTGAGAATAGTTGACAAAATGCTTCAATCTCACCCTGAAGCTAGATTCATAGTAGATCAATTGCAAAAATTTAGGAGTGGAGAGTTTTACGTTCTTTCACCAGATAATTTCAATGCTCCAGTACACATTATTACAAGAAGACTCTACTCAATTCACCAAACCCTTTCAGATGAAGATGTAGCAAAGATGTATGAGTATCCACCTGCAACTTTATGCAAACAGATAGGTGATTATGATCATGATATTGACTCTGTGGATTTTGAAGATATTGAAAAAGAACTTAATTTAGAGGATTTGGAAAAAGAATTATCAGCTATTAGAAAATTTACTAAAACTACTAGTTTACTTGATCGCCAAGTAGATCTTATTGATGATGAAGACGATGCAGTTGACGAAGAGATAAGAAAAGCAACTGAAGAAATCGAATCTGAGGAGAGAGATGAAGTTGAAGAAGAATCTGACATCTCAGTCATAGAACACATTGACTTAACCAATGTAATCAAATCAATGAAAGAACAGTACTTGAAGTATGAGCCAGTAGAGTTCAAAGAATTACTGGAAAAATTCTTTGGAACTAGGAAAATAAACTATCTAGGAACCGAGAATCTCAATCTTGCATATGTTCCCTTTTTGTATCTCGATTTTCAAATAAAGGCAAAGAGAAGAATTAAGGTTAATTATGCTAATGCAGAAAGATGGGAAAATACTTCTCTTGAACTACCAATAAGAAGAATTTTTCCTTTAATAGATCGAATAGAATTTGGTGACAAAGAAAAGATTTGGGGACAAACAAGTATTCCAATTCAAGCTGAAGAAGTATTTGAAGAACTTATTTCAATCCTTCCAATGAAAAATCTAGGAAGTTTATTCTCTGCATCATCAGCTAATATTAAACAATTAGAAGTTCAAAGAAAACCTGAATCCATCCTTGAATCATTTCATGATGTTCTCCTGATAGATCAAACATTCTATGTTCAAGCTTGGCAAAACTGTATTAAAGAAGGACTAGTAACTATTGAGAAAGAACATGAAGCTGAAATACAAAGTTGGTTAGAAGAACTAGAGAAGGAAAGAGATACACACTGGAAGGAAATTGATAATAAAAGAAATAAAGTGAAACAGTTTTCGGCAAAAATTGAGCAAGCAAAGGCTCTCTATGTTACTCTTAAACCATTGATTGAGGATAAATACAAATTCAAGAGTAATAACAATATTACTGATTACAACAAGGCAGTAGAAACCATCAAATTTGGGCCTGAAGTTGTGAAGAACTTTGTGAAAGATGTGGAGAAAGCAATTGCTAGAATAAAGGAAATTGACAAAATAGCTAAAGAATCCCCCAAAGTCAAATTAATTGAAGACAATCTTCGTTTAATCGCTAAGAAGGAATTCATTATTCCGAAAAGTTCAGAAATACAAGACATCTATGCTGCTTTGATATATATTCCCGTTTCATTAGCTGAAATTATGGTATCAGATGCAAAAGGAAATAAAATTAATGTTCATGGGATTGCTGAATCTGTTCTAGGTTCTGAGATTCACCTACTGTGTGATTTGTGTCTTACAAAAGAAGCAGCAAAAATGTTATTTGTGTCAACTCCAGATGTGTGTTCAGTCTGTGGAAGTGTTCTTTGCCAAGATCATACTGTTACAGATAGCATAACACATGAAATAATATGCTCAGATCACGCAGTTGTTTGTTCATATTGTAAAAATATTGTATCATCTGAAAAGGGAACCAAATGTGCTTTCTGTGATAATCATGTGTGCGGTGATCATATCATCAAATGTTCAACCTGTGGTAAAGTGATTTGCAGTAGGCATTCAAAAAAGAGAGTAAAGAAAGGTGTGTTCAAAGAAGAAGAACAATATAGATGTCCAGATCATTCTAAGAGGAAGTGAATTATATCTCATCAAAACCACACAAAAAACCACCACTTGTGATAGTACTTGCAGGACTTCCAGGAACAGGTAAGTCTACATTAGCAAGAAAATTAGCAAGAATATATAACCTAGAGCATATAAGTACAGATTCTGTTAGAAAAAGAATTTTTAGAGATGTAAGACGGAATACATTTGGTAGAGGTTCTTATAGTAGTAGACAAAGAATGGTAGTTTACGATACAATCTATTATGTGCTTTATACACTTTTGAAAAATGGCGTAGGGTGTGTTCTAGATGGAACTTTTTATCAAGAAAGGCTTCGCAGCAAAGTCGGGAGAATCTGTGCAAGATTTGACGCTATGTTTGTTCTTGTAATAGTTGATTGTCCTGATGACATAATCAGTAAAAGGTTCAAAGAGAGAGAGAAAAGAACTAGACGAACCCTAAGTGATGCAGATTCACAAATATATGCGAAATTCAAGAAACTATTTGAGCCTACAAGACTTGCACATATTAAAGTTAATATGGCTTTAGAACATAATGAAATATTAGAAAGGATTAACGATGCTATCACAGGAAAAGATACTTAATAATTTGCAAAAATCATCATTTTATCCGCATGAAACCAACAAGGATATTCAGATGATTGAAACCCATATAAGTTGGGTTTTTTTAACAGGCTCATATGTTTATAAAATGAAAAAGTCACTAAAATTTGGCGATATTCTTGATTTTTCCACAATTGAAAAAAGGTTTCAAGCATGCAAAGATGAACTTTTTTACAATAAGCGCCTTGCTCCTTCTATTTACTTGGAAATAGTTCAAATTAATGATAATTTAGAATTTTCCACTGAAGGTAAACCATTAGAATACCTAGTGAAGATGAAGCAATTACCTCAAGAAGATTTGTTATTGAATAAAGTTAAAAATAAAGAAGAATTATCTGATGTAATCTTCATTAAACTGGCAAAAATCATTGCTGAATTTCATAAGAAAAACACCATTCATCCTGAATTTTCTCTATATGAAAATATATTTGAAAAATGGGATGAAAATTTCCGTACAACAAAAACTTATACCGACTTTCCACTGGATTCAGATTTAGAAACAAGAGTGTTTGATTTTTTGGAGAAAAATAGAAACTTCTTTAATGAACGCTCCAATCAAGGGAAAATCGTAGAAGGTCATGGAGATTTAATTCTAGCAAATATTTTCTATTTCAAAGGAGAAGTTATTATTTTTGATTGTATTGAATTCAATGAGATGCTTAGAATCCAAGATATTCTTGAAGAAGTTGCATTCCTCTCAATGGATTTAGATTTTCACAGGTTATATGATTTATCTGCATTTTTTATGAAAACATATCTTGAAGGAATCAATAGTGATTTTACATCTGAATCTCCAATGGTTAACTTTTACAAATCTTATAGAGCATATGTAAGAGCAAAAGTATATTACTCTCAAGTTCTCCAAGAGGAACCAGGAGACGCAAGAGACAAGGTTGTAGCATTGTCAACAAAATATATGAAGTTAGCTTCTTCATATGATTTCTAGATTCAAAAAGAAGGCATTGTGAATGGTAAAGCTTGGTTGTCATGTTTCAATATCTAAATCGGTAGATTTAGCTTTTGATCGAGCTAAGGATAAAGGATGCTCTGTTTTCCAAGTTTTTGTTAAAAATCCCAGAGGTTGGGCCGCAAAAATTCTATCTGAAGTGGAGATAAGTAAGTTCAAAAATAATCAGTCAACTAAGAAGATTTATCCAAACTTTGCTCACATCTCTTATCTTCCTAATCTTGCATCACAGAATTCTGAAATGTATAAGAAATCAATTGACTGTTTTTCTATTGAAATTGAAAGATGTAAAATTTTAGAAATTCCTTATTTTGTTGTTCATGGAGGATCATATAAAGGGGGAACTTTGGAGCAAGGTTTGACCACATTTGTACAATCCATACTAAAAGGAATTGAAACTTCTGAAGGCAAAGTAACAATTTTAATTGAGAACTCATCTGGTGGAAAAAATTCCTTAACAGGTTCATTCGAAAATATTGGGAAGATTTTGACTGAGATTAATGATTCACATGCAGTGCAATTCTGCTTTGATACTTGCCATGGATTTGGTTCAGGATATGATCTTAGAGATTCTAAATCTATACATAAAACTAAGGAAATTATAGAGGACAATATAGGCCTAACTAACATAGCTGTGGTTCATGCTAATGATTCTCTAGGAGAGTTGAATTCATTCAGAGATAGACACGAGCATATAGGTTTAGGTTATATTGGCGAAGAGGGATTTAGAACACTGATAAATGATAAAGATTTCAATCAAATTCCATGGATATTAGAAACTCCTATTGATGAAAGGAGAAATGATATAGATAATTTAGCTTACCTTAGATCCTTAATAAAATAAAGAAATTGATGTAGTCTAATTGAATGGTGGAAAGACTATATTGAAGATTATTGTGAAGAAAATACCTAAACCTATAGTATATAATCCTGCAAGAAATGCTGGAGCTATAGCAGGAATTCTTTTTTCTCCTGGTCGAATATCAGTATCAATGAATTTTCCTGTTGCTTCATCAAGAGATTGACCTGTTGCCATCTCACTCACTATCTTCTTCTTTCTCAGAACTTGCATTTCCTGTTTAACATCATCTAAGGTTTTTTCTTTTCTGCGAAACCTATATTTGATAAATAACCAGAAAGTTTGCATCATATCTAAGGAAGTTGAAAAACCATATAGAAAAGCTGAAGCTCCATAAATAAACAAGAATAATATTGTTGTACTTAACGAACTACTAGTAAATCCTAATCCTAGTAAAACTCCTGTTAGCATTGCAGAAAACCAGAGGATGGAAGCTAACAACCAGGAAGATAGGGGCATTTTCATCATTTTATCGTAAAGGACTGCTGTTCTTGATACATCAAAGGAATATCCACAGTAAGAGCATTTGTATACTCCTCCTTCTATAAGATCAATGTCTGTTAGTTTGCAGAATCTACAGTTCATTAATTATCACCTTATAATACAAAGAAAATAAATCCAAAGTCTTTATATTCTTTGCGGAACTACCCTCTTTTTGATATATAAAATTCTTTCCCTTGCTATGCTAATAGTGATTTAATGAAATCTGCTAGTTTCTCCTTATTCAGCTTTTCTTTGTTTGTAGAGAAATATTCAGTGATAAGAAAA
>JAGLOH010000103.1 GCA_023139025.1 Candidatus Heimdallarchaeota archaeon
GACTTCATCTAAGTGTAATAAAATCTCAACATATTTCATCTCCATAACTAAGTCTTGGAAACCTTTGTTTTGAATAATTTCTAGTACTTTTTCCATTTCTTCTTTAGCTTTAGCAAATTCTTCCTGTGAAAAATACACTTCCGCATAACTGGAATGTAGCATAAACAAAGATCTAAAATCACAAGTCCAACTATTTATTATCTTTTTACTTTTATTATACCAAAAAATCGCTTCTTCAAGATGCCCCATTTGTCTATAAACATTTCCGATGCTTTCAGTAATATGTCCCAACAATCGGTCTATCTTGATTTCTTTAGCAATTGCTTCTCCTTTAAGAAAAAATTGATGGGCAAGCTGAAAATTCCCTCGTTCTAGTTCTATATTACCTATTGAATTATAGGCATGTGCAGAGCTTATTCGGTCATTCAGGGCTCTATTGATGTTCAAAGATTCCTTAGTTTTATCTCTAGCAAGTGAAAGTATGTAAGTTGACTGAAGGTAAATTGCATCCATTTCGAGCATATAAATCTGAATGAGTTTGAATATCTCTCGAGATTCTTGCATATTTTCTACGTCAGCAAAACCATAAAAATTATAGCAATTTTCTCTATTCTCTTTATAAATCTGATAATCTTGAGTTAAATAAGCTTCTATAGCCTGTACGTAATAAATGAACGCATATAATATTGATTTTTCCAATTCCTGTTTAATTGTTTCAAGAACTTCGTTAAATTCCTCACAGCTACCTTTGTAGATTAAACAAACTGAATACCAAAGCCCTAATCCTGCATTAGGATTTTTAGAGTAAAGTTCATCAATTATTTCATGTTTTCCTCTATGAAATAATATCCTACCAATGAGAAATGAGAAAGCTATTGATATTTCTGAAATTTTGTCGAATTGCGAAACCAATACTTTCTCTATTTCATCCAATTTGGACGTTTGAGATAGATTTTCGTTATTAAGCAAATATTTCTTCTCTTCCTCTGATAACAGGGAGTATACAGACAATATTTCTGGAGGAAGATTTTCAATCATTGGTTTAAAGACTAATTTAGCTATTAAAAAGTTTGATGAAAGTGCGGCTCAATTGAAAGAAAAATTAATAGTTCAGTTAATGTTTTAAGAATTAACACATATTTAATATTGTACGAATGGAGATTTCATGCATACTGAAGAGTCAACAAATATCTTGGAAACATATGTAAACCATTTACAAAATATAGGTTTAAATCATCAGGAGAGCTATTCTATAGTTTTAAAATTCTGGGTAATGGTCAATAGCGAATTTATCAAGATTATAGAAGATAACAAAACTATTTCATTATTGAATATTTATTCATCTAACAATTTCCATTTATCGGATTTTGTATCTCTCTTTGAATATTACAAAGTTTCTAAGGTCTTGCTTGAAAAAGTATTAGTTGAAAATTTATGTGCTTTCTTAGCAAATATAGATATTGGGTTCTTACTCTCAACTATTAAGGATTTGAAATCTAGAAAAGCAATAGGACAATATTTCACAAATCCTGAAATGATAGATCAAGTCTATCGAAACATTACAAACAACCCAAGATTACAGAGGAAATTTTCAGTAATGGATTTCTCTGCAGGATTAGGATATTTCTTAAAACCATTTCTAAAAGATAATTGCGATATCTATGGTGTTGAATTAGATCCATTAGTTTACGAATTAATGTTGTTTAGTTTTCTTTTTCATCCTTCACTTACAAACAATGTTAAAACTAGATTAATGCTAACTGTTAAGCAAGGAGATTCTCTAATTGGTTTTAAAGAGAAAACAATTGATGAAATTTTCTCAAAATCTATTCTGAAAGCAAATTTTCTTGAATATATTTCTCTTAGAAATAAGATTCTTACGATAGATAGAGAAATTGATCTAAATGATTTAAAGGAGTATTATGAGAGAAGAAACTTATTTGCTGAAGGAGCTAAACACTTCAGAAGTTTCAATTGGGTAGTAGATTTTCCTGAATTATTTTTTGATCAAAAAGGCAATTTGCTAGAAGAAATTGGTGTAGACTATGTTGTCGGCAATCCACCATGGATATATTATAAGGACGTAGATGAAAAACAGTATAAGAAAGATATTCTTGATCCTAGGATTTCGAATTTTCTAAGAGGTAAATACAACTTTTCCCTTCCTTTCGTGATTTTAGCTCATATTATTTCAAAAGAAAAAGGTAGTTTAGTAGTTCCTCAAGGGATTTTGACTGAAACATATGCTAAAGAGTGGAGGAAGGAGGTTTTCACTAAAAGGGCTATTTCTGAAATAACTCTGTGCAAGAAAGATTGGTTTGAGGAGGTTATCAATGAATTTAGTATCATTTTTTGGGACAAAAGAAGCAAGTTCTCTGAAATAAATCTAAGAAATGAAAGAACTGCTTCAGAATTTACGATTCCTTATGATTCAATAGACCTGGACTTGAATTTATTAAGATTACTTCCGCCAAATATTTTATTCTACCTTAAAAAGATAGAAGCAGAATCACCGATTCTTTCAGACTTCATTTCAATTAGACGAGGATTAACTCTAAGCAAAGATTATCAAAACAAATATAAGAATAAGGAAATTAAAACAGAGACATCAAACCATGTAAAAAAACTACTTAGGAGTAATTCTTTCTTAAAGAATAAGGAGAATGGTGTATTCAATTTTCAACTCTCTCATTCAGGGGAAATTTTTGTTTATGACAAGAAATTATTAGGGGCACCTGGATCAGAACAACTCTTTGAACAATCAAAAATAATTCGTCGAAATAGAGGAAAAATTTGGTATATAGGACTGGATTTGAATGGAGATTATTATGTCAATGATATTTTTGATATCATGTATTCTAAAAAGGAGCAGATTTCAATTAAAATCATTTATGGCTATCTTTGTTCATCCTTTATTCAACTGATTGCAGAAAGCCTTTTAGTTAGAGATATAACATCGAATGTTGTAAGACAGTTTCCTTTTCCCAGATTTAATTTCGAACAAATAAGCAAGATAGAGAAAAGTGTTGATAGATGGTTATTTTCTCAAAGAACGGAAAATGATTTTTCAAAAATGAGAAAGGAAGTAGATGAGATTGTTTTTAATCATTGGAGATTTCCAGATGAAATTAGAAAGTATTTTGATAACAATACCCATCTCCGCTGGAAAGAGTAGTTGAAATTATTAGATTTTTATACTATTTTGTCTGTTAATATAGTAGATGAGCTTCTCCTACTCTGATTTGAATGCAGTTCTCACGCATGAACAAGAAGAAGAAATCGATAATGTTCAGATTGATTTAAGCCTTGTTTGTTCAATATTTGATGAGGAGCTAGGCCCCATCATAATATACAACGATTCCCTACTTAGCAAAGATGTTTTAGAAAATCTCAACATCAAAGTTTTTAGTTTTCTTATGCAAGGAAACGATTTCGGTCCCAATAATTTTGCTAAGATGAGAGGAATAGTTCAGATACCTCACTCAGAATACTATACTTCAGCAATAGATGTTCTTTTGAGAAAAGAAGGTATTGATCATTTCTATGATACTTATGTTCCACTTGTGGTATTCTTGATTTTTCCCAAGAATCATTTGGGAACCTATGCAAAGATAGCTATTAGTCTGGAAGACTTCATTAGCAAGAAATTCGGAGATGGTTTAAGTCAAATTCCAGCTCTAAAAACATTAGAAGACTTCATCAAGCAACTTTATACAAAAATCAAAGAATCTAGGCTAGTTTAAATACTATCCAAGAAAGGCTTAAAAACATTTTTGTCGGTAAAATCAAGGTTATGAATAAAAGTTCCAAGTCAACATGTATGTTTTTAATGCTAATTGAATTACATTTACAAAAGATGCTCAGTGAATTAAATGTTAGGATCTTTTTTTAATTATATTTTGCGAAATTGCTCCTTCTCCTTTAATTTAATGTTTTCAGAGAAGTTTCCTTCATAATACTCCTTAGAAAGGAACTCTTTTAGTGAATCCCTGACAAGTTCAGACCTCGAGTCGTAATTCCCCATTGACATCATGTCGTTCATCCATTTAATCATGCTATCAGTGACTTTGAAAGTAATTAATCTCTTCTTCATTTGTTGACCAAGCTATATGTTTCACACTATACATATAACTTTTTTGTCGGAAGCAACGATTTGTAATACCCAAATGTTACACTGTGAAATTAATCATATAATTAATCTTCAGATTTATTAAGCAAATGGTCGATTTCTTTGATGAACTAGATAAAAAACGTATAAATTTACTCAGTATCTATTCCAAATTCCGCTATTTCTTCCAGTTCATCAGCTTCTTTTTTCCACGCAGAGTACTTCTTCATTATTCCTTCAATGTCGCCAGATATTGACCTTGCAAGGTCTGCTCCCGTAGCTTTCTCAGCATCAATTTCCTCTACTTTCCTTATTTCTAAGATTGGGGCGCCTTTTAGCTCTTCTCTTGCATCCTTTTCTTCTTCTATTCTATCAAGCCAGCTTCTGTATTTGTCAATTTCCTCTACTTCCGTTCTATGATCCTTTATCATCTGAAAAATCTCTGTCCTTATCGGTTTTGAGACATCCCAGGTCATTTGCCAGATCAGATCACTCTGATATTGCGAGAACGTCCTATCCATTTTGTTTTCAATAAAAGAAACAAATTTCCAAAATTTTTCTCCCAAGATATCTGATATTTTTTTCTCCGCTGTTTTTTCATCGGATTCAATACTTAAGACGGTTTGAATTCCTTCTAATTGTTCAAAGACATATTTTCTAATATATGGCCACAAAGTTGGGAATTCTAGCAATTCTTCTTTTTCTTTTATTTGCTCAACTTCTGGTGTTTCTTCTGTGTGTTTTTCCTTCTTTTCTTTCACAGATTGCAACAGTTCATCTAAGTCTTTGTACCCATTGTTCCTTGCGATCATCTTTAGAGCTGAATCTATGGAATACAGTAGAGATGCAGGATGTTCCAATTTCGATTCACTCATTAAATCTTCCACGGCTAATTCTGAACCTACAGCCCCTAATGACAAAGCAGCTCTACTTTTTACAATTACTTTTGGATCTTTTCTAAGTGAAATTAGAAGAGCAGATATCGCTTGAGGTGAAGAAAACTTTCCTAAGGATCTTGAAGCGGCTAGTCGGATTTTTTCTTCATTATCCATAAGACAATAGATCAGTGTTTCAATAGCTCTATGGTCAGCAATTTCAGATAAAGCAATAATCGCATAGGTTCTATTTTCAACTGTATCTTGATTCACTACTTTAATTAATGGTACAACAGCTCTCTCATCTCTTAGCTCTCCTAGTGCTAAAATAGATCCTTCTCGTTTTTTAGGATCCTCGTGACTAAGCTGTTTAATTAGCTTATTTAAGCTGACCATGTTAAATATAAGAAATACTAAAAATATAAGGGTTTTGTGCCCGTTTGTGAATTTTTTATACACTTTACAGTTATTGTAATCGTTTTCTAAAGCTATAATCTTCTTTAGCAATTAGTGTAACAGCTGAATCTTCCTTCTCATCGATTATTTTCAGATTAGAATCTTTTATGATTTTTTCTGAAAATTCTCTTATCTTCTCATTCCTTGGCATAATTTCGTAAGATAATCTCTTTCTAGCATCTCCAACAGACATAAATCCCTTAGGTTCCAGGAAGTGTGCTTCAGACTTTTCAAACCATTCCCTGAACTTTTCTGGTTCAATCATATTATAACCAGGTACTAAAGTTAATCTCATAACCTTCCGGGTCTTCAAAGATGGGAGAAGATCTATTGTCTGCAGAATCTTGTCCCATGCTTCCTTATCTGATGGTCTTGCTGTTTTTTCAAATGATTCTTTTGTTGGTGCAATCATAGTCAAATATAGTTGAGAAGGTAAAGTATCAAGTTTCTCTAGGATCTCAGGATTGGTTCCATTTGTTACCAGAAATGTAGTCATTTTCCTAGAATGAAATTCTTCTAACAGATCTCCTATTCGAGGATAAAAAGTAGGTTCTCCACTTAATGAGATAGCTGCATGTTTAGGATTAAATGCTTCATCATATTTCTCCATGGGAACCTTAGCGTGGTTTTTGTAGCCTGCTATTAGTTTACGTTGATGGTAAATCATAGAATCAACTATTGTTTCTGGATCATCTACTTTACAATCCATTGTTCCTTTATTATACCATGAAGCACTTCGCCAACAGAAAACGCATTTCAAATTACACCAGATAGTTGCAGGAGTGCATTGTAAACATTGATGAGAAGTGATGCCATAGAATTGACTTTTGTAGCAAACCCCTTCTCCCTTTAGTGAGTGTTTCAACCATGCACAGGTTTTAACAGCTGAATGATTACCTGCGATTCTATACTGTTGTTTCTCAAGTTTGTCTTTTACTTCGCTAGGTATAGAACATGGTTCGATAGACATTAAAACACCAAACAATGAGTTCTATTTCAATTTATCTAATTGTAAGGTACGAAGAAGCAAATTATCACTCAGTTCAGAAAAATCAGAGAGAAAAATTAAGAAAATAAATAATTAATAAGAGATTATTAATCTATTTTTTCACTAAAGACTCTAAAGTAATTTCGTCTAAAAATCCAAACCTACTCTGATCACTTACCCATGATTGAGCTTGGAAATCATTATCAAAGAGCTTGATTTTGTCTTTAATTTCTTTATTCTTAATTTTCTTCTTCTTCTTCTTGAATAAAAAGGCAATATTTAGAATTATTTTTCCTTTTGTTGCTAACATGTCAGCAATTTTATTACCAATTTCTTCAGCTTCATTAGGCTCAAAAGCTGTAATATCTATAATATAAAACAAGGGTTTCTTAGTATTGTCAATCTGTTCCTTTAGACATCTTTCTAACTCTTTCTCCATCTTTTTATCATAAGATCCCTCAAACCCCATACGAACAATAACCTGGGATAAGTACCTCACATGAATTGTCATTAATCTCACTTCTCTAACGTTAGTATTTAGCTTTGATGAGATACTTAAAAACGATTTGATTTAACCATATTTCCCTTAATTTGCCTTACTTGAAGAAATCATGTTTCCACACTAGAATTAATAAATACATTCTTCTACTTCTTGTTTGTTGAGAAATGGACCAAGAGAATAACATGGACGAAACTCTGAATACAACTCCTTCAGAAAAGTCTTCCTTCTTTGATAAAGAAAGAAATTTACGACTGCTGAAGTTCGCTATAGTAAGTACTGTAGGTTTAGGTCTAAACTATCTCATTTTCTTTCTTGTGATGCAAATTTTCAAAGCTTCTAGTTCAACTGATGTTCTTTTCTCTGTGTGGTTTGGTAA
>JAGLOH010000104.1 GCA_023139025.1 Candidatus Heimdallarchaeota archaeon
TAAAAAAACTAACATTGGGACATGTCACTAGAGGAAAGAAAAAATATTTCTTTAGATAAAGAAAAAAAGAATAATAATTATTCTTTTTGAATCTTTAATCTTGCTTTGCAAGCTGGGCAAGTTCCATTTCCAACAACCCATTGATATAGATGGTTTTTATGAAAAGCTATATCACAAGAAGGACATCGAATGATAGTTTTTTTCTTTGAAATAGTTTGTAAACATATGGAACAAGTTACAATGATAGCTTCTTTTGTAACTAGATTATAGTTTATGTCTTTTTTCTGGAAATCTACATCATAAACGGGCTTAGGTGAATATTCAACTTTATTCTTGTTCAAACTATAATCTGTTACTCTATTCTTTTTTCTTCGTTGATAGAGTTTGAAAGAAATGAAAACACCAGCAAGGTATAATACAGAGAATAGTACGATTATTGGATTAGCTGTAAAAAAGGGTGGAGTGCTAGTTTCGATAGAATCATTGATGATTTTCCATTGAAAAGCTAAGTCAGAATATTTTCTATCAAATGGAATCTCTTCAAGATTTTTTACTCCTGTATTAATAAATAACCTAGCAATATTTTCTGTTTGAATATGATCATAAAACAAACTAATTAAAATATCGTTCTCAGCATTATAATCGTCAAAATTAAAGATTATTTCATACCAATCCCCTTCAAATATCCCGCCAGCTATTTCTATATTTAACTCTGACACGTCACTTATTGCAAAATTATCCGTTTCTGATATGATTGTTGTCTGATCTCCATCAAGAAGATTAAGCGTATAGTTAGTTGTTTCAAGGTATCTACTACCTAAAAGAGTGACTAATTTGTCAATACTTTGGTAATATTCTGCAAATCTCTCTACTCCAAAGAAAAATTGAGGTTCTAAATTAAGATTCATGGAATAGGTCCAGATAGGATAAACATCTGAT
This sequence comes from Candidatus Heimdallarchaeota archaeon, assembly GCA_023139025.1. Classification (GTDB taxonomy): domain Archaea; phylum Asgardarchaeota; class Heimdallarchaeia; order Heimdallarchaeales; family Heimdallarchaeaceae; genus UBA460. Next base: position 940 of record JAGLOH010000104.1, read on the forward strand.
ACGGTAAAATTAAATAAACATTCTTCAACATAAAGAGAACTTACTCTAACTCTAATAATCTCATAAATTTCCAATCCAGTTGTAAAATGATGTATTCCTGTATCACCATGATTGATTAACCAACTATCATAAATGGTTTCACTCTGGTCTAAGACTAATTGTATCATAAGACCATTGTAGGGGCCTTGTATAATACCTCCCCATTCCTGAACAGAAATACTAAATTCGAATACTGCTCCTTCAATAAGAATGAAATACTCACTGTTGTTATAGGAAGAACTAACTTTAAGACTATAACTTTTATCTACAGCTTTTGTTGTTGTGTCATCAATGATAACCAATCCATTTGTATGATTTAGTAATGTCATAGTTAATGAAAGAGTTATAAAAAAAAGAAAGAGAGTTTTTGATTTACTCATTTGATCACCGCTTCTTACGTTTTATGAATCCAAGCAAAGCTGTTAATCCAAGTATGGTTACAAAGATTGGCCAAGACGAAGATTGATAGTAATGATCATGTGTGTCGTACTCATTCTCATTAACAAAGCCTATGTCAATCTCCCCAACATGATAATCTGCAACAACCAACATCAAAAATTCATCTTCTGTAAGATATACTTCACTACTTTGTTTGTATAGGTAGTCCATACTACTTGCATTGAACACATAGATTCCTGTTTGAACCGCATATGAATCAGCATAAAATTTGCATTGTTCTGTAGATTCTAAGCTATTGTCTATCTCAAAAAGATAAGCGTCATCAGCTCCAATATCCACACTTATCTTGTCTCCCAATTCAAGTCTCTGAGGTATTGCATTTGCTATAGTCACTTCTACAATTTCTGAAGAGACCAAAGAGATTTTTATGGTGTGACCTGCTGGGATTACGATTGCATCATAGTTGGATCCGAATTTATCTAGAACAATTGAAGAATAAGCTACATCTACTGCTAAGATGTCATAGGTATCATAGGTGTCTCCAATAATCATTCCATAAGAATCATTGAATGGATGTCCTGTTAAACGATAAACAACTCTCTGATTTGGATATAAAACTATCTCTTTTTTCTTGTTAAACGGTATTAATGAATACTCATAGATGTTTGAAAAATCGATATTTTGTATCTCGCTAGAAATTTCATTTCCAAGCCAATCCTCAGTATAGATTTGATAAGATAAGAATTCTGTTTGTTCAGTAGATAGTAAAGATAGACAGTATGAGTCGTTGAATAATGATGTAGCATTAGCAATAGTCCAAAACATAGCTCTGTCAAATTTATAGTAAATCTCAACAAATGAAACTCCTGTAACATCTTTTATTTCACTCATAATATTTACATACTTTTCATCAGTTAGAAAATCTTCACTAAAGTAGACCCAAGTATCAATTTCCGGAGGTAAATCGTCTAATAAAACAACAAATGTTTTTTCGATGCTAATTCTTTCATCTAAATCATTCATGTGTGATAATTGAACGGTTATTTTGAAATCCAATTCAACTGCATAGAGTACTATCAATTCTCCAATGATATCTGGAATGTCTGTTGTCTGAGGATATTCTGAGCCAATTTCAACATAAGTACCTCCTGTTATTTCAGCTCCAGGACGTAGCTGGTCAAAAACCTGATTATTCGAGCCAGTAGCTGCAATAGTACAAAGTATAAAACCTTCAACTGCATATTGTTGATAGATATCGTTTAGTTGAGAAGTTGATCTAATGACAGTTCCACCATTATCTACTTCATCAGTAATTAACACTACCAATTTAACTGCATCAGTACGCCAATCAAGATTCATCTTAGTAGCATATAATGCATCACCCCAAGGTTCAGTACCACCATTAGCTGCAGTTTGAGCTAATACACTAACAATATCTTCAATATCGAAAGTAAGGGGAAAGATCAAGCTATCTTCTAGGTAGGGATTATAATCAGGATTGCCCCCAAAGAGAACCAAACCTACTCTGAGATTAGGAACTTTTAAAGCAATTTCATCAATGACTCTGATTAATTCGCTAGTTAAGGTTTCGATTTCATCTCCCATAGAACCAGACTGATCAAGAACGATGGCCAAATCTAGAGCAGAAGAAACTCCTGCAGTGGATTCTGTAAGGATTGAGTGTTCGTTGGTAATCCATGATTCTCCTATTTCAAGATACTCTTTCGTAGAATCAGACGGATTTTGTATTGTCCCAAAGTCATTTGTCTGTGCATAAAATTCCAGAAGATTAAGATTTTGGTCCGAATTATTTGTCACATTAAAACAAACACTAAAAGAATCTCCAGGTAGAGTACTTGGAATGTTATCTGAACGGTGGGACTGTAAGTCTGTTATCATCTCAATTGAGACATTATCTAAAGGGCTTGTTGTTTCAAGACTTAACTGATTTATAACTGGTGAAAAACTCTCAGTTTTACTAATTACATGCATGATAGGTGTAAATAAACCTACCAGCACAATCGTGCAAAAAATCATTCCTTTTTTATTCATTTGTATCAAGATATCATTATTGTGAGATATTAATAAGTCTTTCTCTCGCGGTTGTTTTTACCCTTTGTAATTCAGTTATAATTAAAATATCAAAATTCCGATATATTTATATATTCTACATATTACTGTGTTCTTAATGACGGAAAAACACTTCGAAAAAATGATTAGTTTACTTGAAGAAATAAGTACAAGACTGAAGAATATAGAGAGTAAATTAAACATGGAAGAAACTGCAGTAAAAACTGGTGTATCTGCTTTAGATATACTTTCAAAATCTGCTTATGATCCTGAAATCAGAATAAATAAGTCTCATATTAAAACCTATTTTACAGTACAAAAACTAGGAAAAGCTACTTGTAAAGAAGTAGCAGCTGTTACAGGGAGAGCATTCAATCTTGAGTCTAGATATTTAGTAGCTTTGCACAAAGAAGGGTTCCTAGATAGAGAGAGAAGTGCTATTGATAAACCAAGTAAAGATAATCCTGAAAGCCGTGGCACAGAAGTGAGATATTTCATTAAGGAGAGTAAATAAATGAAAACAATAAGTGTACATAGTTACAAAGGTGGTACAGGAAAAACCACTCTCTTGTTAAATATAGCCGGGTCTTTAGCTAAGGAAGGAAAAAAAGCTTTGGCATTAGATTATGACCTTAGGGCTCCATCATTTCAATCATACTTTAAAGTAGAAAATCCTTTATTTTTATCTGATTATCTACTCGAAGGTGCTTCACTTTCTAAAATTATTTTTCCATGTACTGCAGATAATGGAACAAAGCTTGATTTGATTTTCTCCTCAATGGAGTTTCTCAAACAACACTCAAAGCAGAGAGATAAACTCTCTAGAGATGATTCTAAATATCTTTCAAAATTATATCAGTTGCAACATACAATCTCAGAAAAATATGATTATTTGCTGATCGATACAATTCCTGGATTTTTTTACAGGTCTATTGATTCAATGATGGTTTCAGATGTAATAATTGTTATAGCAACTCCAAGCACATCAAATGTTCTTGGGCTGAAGGAGTTAACAGACAATATTTATGCTATGTTAAAAGAAGATACTAGAATGATTTTATTAATAAACAAAATTGATGAAAAGGGAATTAAAGCTGATAAAGAAGATTTCGAGAAAAACTTATCAGAGCTTAAGAGAATAGGCAAAGAGAAATTCTCAGCTGTGCTGGAAATTCCATATTTCAACATCTTGAGTGAAAAGATATACGCATTTGAGGAAGAAGTACCAAAGGAATTTATGAAGTCAATAAAAGAGATAATGAAACTAGTATAGGATTAAAATGACTAATAGCAAAGAAGCAAAGACAGAAGGAGAAATGGAAAAAGTTCGTGATTATCTTATAGATTCAAAAAAGAACATAGAACGTTTAAAAAAAGGTAAAAAACCGAGAAGAAAACTTCGGTTCTTAATATCAGAACACAAATTCCTTTTCACAGTAATTTCTATTCTTGTAATAGTATCGCCTTTCATCCCTCTTATGCTCCCTGGTAGGCCTCCTATCATTAAACCTCCTAACTTTGAATCAGTAGAAGTAACTGTAAATCTGATTGAAGATAATTTTACTGATCAGAATGGATACCCTGTCTATGAAAAAACTGTATCTAACACATCTTCTGAATTAATCATTCTTTCCTCTTTAACAAATTCTTTGCTTCTTCAAGCAGGATATTTACCCAGTTCTGAAGAGGTACTTGATAAAATTTCTATAATTCTTGAAATACTTAGTAACGGATCATTTCGAAAAATAGAAAATCTTCAAGAAAATCTAACTCTAACATCGCAGATAATTGGCATTTATGCATTAATTCAGTCATATTATGCCCTTGAAGATACAAATAGAACCTTTAATTTTAATGTCATCGAAGAAGTTTATTCAAATTTAATCTACCATTATTATTCTGTTCAACACCAAATGTTCATTCAACCTTATAGTAACAGCAGTTATCTAATAGATCAAGCATTAGGATTATGGTTACTTACAACTTATCAACTTCTCTTTCAACAAGATTATTGTTATTATATGTGTGCTTCTGATTACATACAACCCATTCTAAATTCCATTAATATCCGCTTAGTAAATGCATCAACAAATGAAATTTATTCTGAATATAATTTAACTTCAAGTGAGGCATCTCAAACTGCTAGCGCTTTGGATTTAATGTATCTAGCAGTTGGACTTTCAAGAGCTGAAAAACTTAGATTTGATCACTACTACTTCTTTTATAGCAGTTATTATATACATCAAAGAGTGATTTCAAATTTTATAGACGAAGAATGGCTAGTACATGAAACAGATAGAACTGATGATCTTCTTATTCTAAAGAATCAAGCTTACTTTTCACTAATTTCGTATTTGATGAACCTAGAAAATGTTGGCTCAGAAGTGGTAAATGCAACTGCATTGCATTACCTCTTTGGAGATGGTTTTTATGAGAATTTGACAGATAAGGAAATAACCATAGAATCATGTCTATATGGTCTGATGATTTTTTCAAGTCAAGAGTGGGCACCGATTGAAAATTTGCGTGAATATGTTGAAGAACCTATACATTCTTCATTTGCTGGACTTATATGGAGCATACTGGCAACAATTTTCATGGTATATACAGTAAATCGTAGAACCAAAAGGAAGAAAATATAATGGTGACCAGGAGGGGATTTGAACCCCCGATCACGTCCATGATAGCTTGAGGGAAACATCCTTTCAAGTCCCCAAGGACGTATCATATTTCTCTGAGTTCACTCGCAGTGTTACTCATCCAAGCTTGACTACCTGGTCTTAGTTATCTGTTACATTTTGTTTCTAACGAATTGAATTTTAAGCTTTTCTATCTAAAAACAAAATCCTATTTCGATTGTTCTTAATGTTTTACAGTTATCAAACAAGCCACAATTTTAAGGGCTTTTAAATCTTCATCACTCCAAATCTTTTCCTTTTTAATTGTTTCATATCCAATAAAACCTATTGTATTTTTTTCTTTGATAATCGGAACAGCCAGTATGCTTTTTAATCCTTTAAAGCTCATTAATTCAATCATTGATTGGGCATCATCTGTAAGGTCGTTAATACTATTAATTCTAGCAATTTCTTTGTTCTCATATAGCACTTGTTTGAAATATGGGAACAGATCTATTGGAATGTTTTGTTGTTCCTCCTTCATAGAATGGATTTTTTTTCTGCACCATTCATGAGTGTTATTCGCAATTACATAGTTATTTACATCCTTTTCGAAGAAATAAATGTAGACTCTATCAGGAGTACTAAAATTTCCAAGATGAGCAATCCAGAGGTTTATTTTTTGATTCAGACTTAGTTTCATCAAGTTTACATCTTGAAGTTTATTGGATAGATTATCAAACTTCCTTGTATTTTTTGAGGACACATTCATTGGTACTCAAAAACATAGTGTGTTAATCAAATTTTTAAATCTTTAGTGATGGAAATTTAATATTTTTGTTATAATTGTGTTAAAAGATTTTTAAATTAGAACCAAAACGTAAGCTTATGAAATCTGATAGATATTTATTGCATGAAATGACATGGCAAGATATTTCTAAAATCAATAACAAAAAATCAGTTTTTATTCTGCCAATTGGTAGCACAGAACAACATGGACCACAGAACCCAATAGGAACAGATTTTCTAATTGCTGAACATATTGCCCGAAAAACTGCAGAAAAATCTCCTTTTGCTTTCTGTTTACCTACAATTCCTGTTGGAGTTGCTTCACATCATCGTAATTTTCCGGGAACCTTATGGGTTTCGCATAAAATATTCGAAGAATACGTCACAGATGTGCTTAAGGCTTTACATCATCATGGTTTTGATAAAGTTATAGCAGTAAA
>JAGLOH010000105.1 GCA_023139025.1 Candidatus Heimdallarchaeota archaeon
TATTTAATTGTTTCATATTCACCTAACATTGTCCTCAATGAAAGTAAGCTAAATGCATTTAAAAAATATATTACGTACTCAATTTCATTTTTTAAGGTTATAAAAATTCGTTCAAAAAGAAATTTTAACTAGCACAACATTAATAATTAATTGTTGTTCCACAGACTTTAATCAAGGACATCGACTTTATCACGATACTAGGGGATCACAAAATGAAGAAAAAACACTTCGCTAGTCTTTCTATATTTCAGATGATGGCTATGTTCAGAAGAGGTATTTTTTACTTCTTTCTTAGTATTTACCTGAAAGAATTCCTAGGTGTCTCAAATACAGAAATGACTCTATTTGCTACTCTACCAATGGTTGCAAATATAATAGCTCAATCAGCTATTTGGGGTAGAATATCTGATAAATTCAAAAAAAGAAGACTGTTAATTGTCTTTGGAGAAGTGTTCGCTGCTATTGGTTATTTAGCTGTATTCTGGATCCACAATAGTGTAAACAAAGGGAAAGCTGGAATCGGCCATATAGGTGATGTTTTATTCTCACAAACAGATTTAGTAGGAATTATTGATACTGCAGCTACTTATGATGCAAACCTTATACCAAGAATTTTACGGCTTTCAGCCTACATAATCATATTCGGTTTCACAATAATTGAAGCTGGTTGGAGTAGTAGTAATTTAGGTTGGACTACTTTAATTGCTGATCTAACAAGGGAATCTGAGAGAAGTAGAACAATGGGATTATTGCAATTTGTAGGTGGAATTGGAAACGTTTTAGGAGTAACAGCGAGTGGATTCTTGTATCAAGATGGCCTTGGTTTCTGGTCAGGTAGTTTATTTTATGTTTCATCAGGTATTATGATTTTTAGTATCGCTGCATTGTTTATGATACCAGAATCATATGCAGAATTGGAAGAAGATTATTTCCAAGAAATAGATAAAATAGATGAGCAATTATCGCTTAGTGATAAGAAAAATTCGAATAAAAAACTCAATTCAAATTGGCTTTTGAAATTATTCATCTGGTTAATAGTAGTATTAGCAATTGTGAATATTGGTGGCAATAGTATTAATCAAATGATACAGATTCATGTTAGACTTCCAAACACTTTTAGAGCTTCAGATTCTGTTGTAGCTGGTTTAAGGAATACGAGTAGTATTGCTATTATCATTAGTGGTTTAGTAATTGGATATCTAACACGTAAACTCGGTGATGGGAATATGCTTTTCATTGGTTTCCTATTTGCATTCATAGGAACAATCCTTCTACCTATTGTTCCATCAATAACAATTTTCTTCGTTTATATGGCTCTTAAAGGTACTTCACAAGTTTGGATACAAACAACAGCATATTCAATGGTAAACCGAGTCGTTCCAGTTGAAAAGCGAGGAAGAATGATGGGATATTATAATGCTGCTTTCTATCTTTCGTGGGGTATGGGGGGTACAATGCTTACAGGTCCCATTGCAGATGCCTTAGTTAATTCAAACTTTGCTATTATCATGTTCTATACCATCATTAGTCTAATGATTCTAGGAATTCTTTTTTATTTGCTTGTAAATAAAATGGTGAAATTAAAGCAAAGAGGAAAACCAATTTTCTTCTCATCTGTTGGTATATTTACCGCAGGTTTAGCTGTATTATTGGTCTTCATTTCAAGACCAATCACCAATACTTTGATAGGTTCAGGAAATACAGATTCATATGCATATAGAATAACCTTTTACATTGCAGCTGTATTGATTGCAATTGGGATGATTATTTATACAATATTCAGACCAAAGAATTTCAAAGCATTAACAATAGATAAAAATAATGTATCACAGTACAATAAGACTCTTAGGAAGAGTAAGAGAGGGATATAATAACTTTAGAAATTTCAGCAGTAGAACCTTTTGATGTAACTCTAGTAATTATGAAATAGTAGAGCTTTATTCCACAAAACTATATTGTTGAATTTTAGGACTTTTTTGTTGAATCATTTTTGTTAGAAGGTCTTCACCTTCTGCTTTAATAACTCTTACAGGAATTTTAGGAAACTTACTATGGTTTGAAATAACTTTAGTGTCCATAGATATTGCTGCTTTAATATCGTCTAGTAGGGCTTTTAATGTTGCTTGAGTCCCCACATTTTTTGACCCCGCACATAAAATTATTACTTTAGATTTATCCCAAGGATTTGGTAAGAGAGCAAGTAATCCTGAAAGTAATCCTACAGGTGATTCTTCACTGTATGTAATATCTGTTAATTTACTATAGATATTCTTACTTGAGGGAGTTAGAAATTTCACAGGTAAACTGTTACCATAAAGTTCCATAATTTCAGAAGTAATTCTATTTACAGCACCCGAACCTATTACCAACATATTTTCATTCTTTGCATATCCTGCTTGATAGTCTAGTAAAGAATCAATTATAATATTTTCAAAAGGTATTTTCTTGTTTCTGTAAGCCCAATAAGACAGTGTTTGAGATATTTCAGGAACATTGAGTGCATCAATAGTATTTGCAGCTTCAGTCATCCAAGATCCAAAAACAATGGCTAATCGAAGTGAATTTCCGGTAATTAAGCATTCAGGAAAATCTTCCCATGTATATTTAAAATCTAAAGTCAATATTGATGGTCTTTCAAGATCTTTAAACTCTAGCAACAGGTTTCTAAAATAATCACCTGAAATGAGTTCATGGTTTGGAGAATAGAATACTCTGTTTGAGCCCCCAAATTTAACCTCTCTTCTTGTTATTAGGTTTAATTCGGTTAATCTATCTAAGATGTTATACAAAGTACTCCTGTTTTTTATAGGTAAGTTATCTAATAGTTCTGATGCAGATACTGCTTTTGAATAGGAAATAATCTGTGATAAAACCATTCTTCTGGAGGATTCAGATAGATAGTCTCTAATTTCTTCTTGTTCACCCATACAATTATCATATTGTAATAATCTATCTAAACATTGCTAAAGTATCTATGAAAATACAGCTGTTTGTTACCAAAGGTGAAAAATTAAAAATATGTACTAAAATAGTATTCTTGAATAAGATGAACATATCAGAAAGTGACGTTATACCTATTTTAAAAAAATTAGTACAAATAAAAACAGAAAATCCCCCAGGGAAAACAATAGAAGCTGCTAATTATCTAGTAAAAGAATTTCAAGAAGTCGGGATTGAAAGTCGAATCCAAGAATATTCTGAAGGAAAAGCTAACATCATCACAGAATTTGGTGAAGGGAAAGATACTATCATCTTGTCAGGCCATTTAGATACAGTGCCTGCTGGTGATGAAAAAAAATGGAAATTTCCTCCTTTTGAAGCAAAAGAACATGAAGGAAGAATTTATGGCAGAGGATCTACAGATATGAAGGGTGCAGTAGCTGCTTTCGTTGCTGTTATGAAGAAACTAAAAGAGAATCAAGTAAAACTAAATCAGAAAATCATCTTTCTTGGGACTGCTGACGAAGAAATAGGAATGGATGGTGCTTTAGTAGCAAAGAATAGTGGAATTATGGAGGGATGCTCTTTCCTTATAATAGGTGAGCCAACAGAATTACAGGTTGGAATAGCTGAGAAAGGGACTTTGTGGGTTAAAATTAAAGTAAAGGGAGAGTCTGCACATGGTTCTACTCCTCATCTAGGTATTAATGCAATTGAGGCAGCAGCACAATTAATCCAAAAAATGAAGGAAATTATTCCCGAATATGAACACGAAATTCTCGGAAAATCAACTTTGAATATTGGACAAATATCTGGTGGAACTCTAATCAATGTGGTTCCGGAATACTGTGAATTCAAATGTGATTATAGATTAGTAGCTGATAGTTTAAGAGAGAGTGTAAAAAGCAAATTAGAAAATTTGTTGGAAGCTTTCAATAGAGGTAATAAAGCAAAAGCTGAAATGGAAATTATTCATGAAATTCCTGCAATTGAATTAACAGAAAAAAATCAATTTTTTGAAGCTATGAAGAATAAAGCTATATCAGCAGGTAAGGAAAACATTATTGGAGTAAATTATGGAACAGATGGAGCGATGCTAGTTCCTGAATATAATACACCTTTCGTAATTATGGGTCCAGGGAAGTTTGATCAATTGCATGTAACTGATGAATATACTGTGAAACAGGAAGTAATCGATTATGCAAATATAATATATGAGGTTTTGATAGAAAATTTTGCGTAAAAGATCTTTCACATCTTCTTCATTTCTTTGGAAAAAAGGATTAGATTCCCTCGAGAAACTAAATCGAACCATTAAATCTCTTGATTCTGAGGACTCTGACTAATTTTTTTAGAAAAAGATTTTTAACAAGAGTATAGATTTGAAATTATGCAAGACTCTGCTGATAATATTGCTGATTTAGTTGCATATGGGATTAAATGCTGCAACGAAAAGAGAGTGGAATATGCTGATGTTAAATATATGCATACTTTGATGGAAAATATTACATTCAAGAATAAAACACTTGACAGATTGGATCGAATCGATAAGAAAGGCATTGGCATCCGATGTATTGTAAACAAAAGCTGGGGTTTTGCTAGTTCAAATGAACTAACTAGAGAAAAAGTTACTGATTTGGTTTTATTAGCAGTAAAAATTGCTAAAGCTTCATCCTTGGTAAAGAAATTTGATATTGTTCTTGCCGATGAACCTGTTTATGAAGATAAGGTTAAAACTCCAGTAAAGCTAGATCCTTTTGATGTAGAATTAAAAGACAAGATAGATATACTTGAGGAAAGCTCAAGTAGAGCCAAGGATTATTCAGAAACAATCAAAGTTGCATCAAGTCATTATGTTGGTAGAAAGGACAATATGATACTCCACACAACAGAAGGATCAAAAATAGATCAAACAATAATCTGGTGCGGAGGAGGAGTAACTTCTACTGCAGTTGAAGGAAGTGAATCTCAAACAAGAAGTCTTCCAGCCAGTTTTAGAGGAGACTTCCATACAGAAGGTTATGAATATTTTGAAGGATTAAATCTTGTAGATGTTTCAGAACAAACTGCAAAAGAAGCAATACAGCTGCTGAATGCAAAGAAAATGCCAAGTGGTGAATCAACAATTATCCTGGGACATTCACAATTAGCACTTCAAGTGCATGAAAGTTGTGGTCATCCAACTGAACTCGATAGAGCTATAGGGTATGAAGCAGCTTATGCTGGTACAAGCTTCCTTGTACCAGAACTCATCGGAACCAACTTCAAATATGGAAATGAATTAGTGACTCTGGTAGCTGATGCAACTATTCCTGGGAGTTTAGGTACTTTCTACTATGATCATGAGGGAGTTAAAGCACAACGCACAATTATGGTTGATAAAGGTGTATTTGTTGACTTCATGTCTTCAAGAGAAACTGCTAAAGCAATTGGTCAAGATAGAAGTTCTGGTGCTGCCAGATCTATGGGATATGATCGAATACCTCTTGTACGTATGACTAATGTCAATCTAGAACCAGGAGATTGGGACTTTGATGAACTCATTGCAGATACAAAAGATGGTTATTTCTTAGATACCAATAGAAGCTGGAGTATTGATGATATAAGAATGAATTTCCAGTTCGGAACAGAAATAGGTTGGAGAATAGTAAACGGAGAAATGACAGAGATGATTAAAAATCCAACTTACGAAGGAATTACACCAGAATTCTGGGGAGGCGTAAGTGGAATATGCAGTAAGAAGCACTGGAAGACATTTGGCACACCAAATTGTGGTAAAGGAGAACCAGGGCAAGCCGCTTATGTAGGACATGGAATCGCACCTACAAGATTTGAAAACATTAGAATTGGTATTCTAAAATGATAAAAAGAATGGTGATAGTTTAGGAGAAATTCTCCTTTATGAAATCACCTATTTTTTCTAGAGCTCTTTTACTCTCAGGCATCAGGTTACCAAAAATCTGAAAAACATGAAACATTTCAGGCCATAAATCTAGTATAACTTTAACACCGCTTTTTTCAGCTTTTTCTGCAAAGCGAGTAGAATCATCAAGTATAATCTCAGCTGTACCAGTTTGAATGAGCAGAGGAGGTAAGCCATTCAATTCTGCATAGAGAGGAGATGCTAATGGATGTTTACGATCAATGTCTTTCAAATATAACTCAGCAGATTGTTCTCCTTCATTTTCTGTAAGCATGATATCAACATCTGCTTTTGTTTTAATTGAATCTCCTGTTAATGCTAAATCAGTCCAAGGAGATAAGCCAATTGCACAAGCTGGAAGAGTTTTTTCTTCTTCACGCAGTTTTAGCAAAGTTGCTAATGTCAATCCCCCTCCTGCAGAATCTCCTGCAATGGCTATTTTATTTGGCTCAATATTTTTATGCTCAATTAGCCAAATATAAGCTGACACCGCATCTTCCAAAGCTGCTGGAAAGGGATTTTCTGGAGCAAGACGATAATCAATTGACAAGACAGGAGAACTTGATACTTTACCAATTCTAGCAGCGAGACTCCTATGAGTATTCAGAGATCCAGCATTATATGACCCACCATGAAAATATAAAATTGCTCTATCTTCGATTTGGTCTTTTTGATGTAACCATTCTGCCGAAATTCCATTTATTTCCAGACTTCGAACCTTCGTTTTTCTTGGTTTCTTGAATAAAAACACATTTTTCTCAAGATCTTTACGCTGTTTCTCAAAATCTAGAACACCCTCTTCTTTCAGAGACATTAGTTTCATTATTTTCATGAAAAATTTAGCTCTAAAACTGACCATATAGTGTGATTTTTTAGCTTATAAATAAAGAATTAGAAAAAAGGAAGTTTTTATCCTAATAATTCGAAGTATCTAGCAAATTTAGAAATATACTTTAAAACCTTTTATCTTAGGCTTACATGTAAATATAGCTTTTACTGGGTTAATTTTATCGAGTACTTTAGAGATATAGTTTATCTTTCTCTGAAATTTTGAAAAAGACTACATTGCCCAAAAATTAAAAAGATGTATCTGATGTTTAATCTCATGATAGACTTATCTGTTGACAGCAAACAGCTGGAAGAATCAGTTAAAAGAGCTAAAGAGAAAAATATTATAATACCTACTTTCGCTCAACAAAAAAATCCAAATCTTATGCCTCCGTTAGTATTAGAAGAACTTAAAGAAATAGGTCTATGGGATGTACATCCTAGAAACTTATTTAGAATTACCTGGAAAAATGAACCCATAGCTAAGGGGGGAGGTTTCGATAGGGTCAATTATATAGAATTACCTCCTGAATTGACTGGAGTAGAAACGCGAATTATAGCCTTA
>JAGLOH010000106.1 GCA_023139025.1 Candidatus Heimdallarchaeota archaeon
AGCTATAGCTATACTAGATACAGGAATTGATGATACTCATCCTGACTCTAACTTCAATGTAGTTTATTGGCAAGATTTTGTAGGCGTCGATCATATAGCTACAGGCGATGAATATGCAACACTGACGGATAAAGGTGAACATGGCACACATGTTGCTAGTATAGCTGCTTCAAATGGTGCTTCTAGCAGTACTTCTATTATTAAGGTACAAGATTCAGGCTATTTTCATACAACTGATAATTGGTATTGGCGATACTCTTGGTTCTATCTACCCACAGCTCAAAGTGTGACAGTTTATTATACTTGGGAAGGTGGAGGTTCAACATATATAGGCTTTGTAGATTCTACATCTTCATGGGTTACAGGGAGTGCAAATGATCCTTCTTCACCAGGTGTTTTTTCATATGCCTTTCCTACATCAGGATGGTATGCTGTTGTTTATGGTAATGGAGTGGGTGCGGGAGGTCACTATTTCTCAGGAGAAGTGGTTTACAATACTGGTTGGACAAACCCTTACGTTGATAGTCATGGAGCTCTTACTGGTGTCGCACCAGATAGTAATATCGTCGGTTTAAAGGTTCTAGACGATAGGGGAATAGGTCCAACTAACTCACTCATTGCTGCACTTCAGTGGTTATTTGATTATGGTCAATCTTACAATGTGACAGTTGTAAATATGTCAATAGGCTGGCCTACTGTTGTCTCATCAATAGATTCAGCTGTTACTTCATTAGTCAGAAACAAAGGTATAGTCTGTGTCGTTTCAGCTGGGAATGATGGAACGTCTTCAGGAGGAATCATGTCACCTGGTTCATGTCCAGATGCAATAACTGTAGGTGCTGTAAACAAAGCTAGTGAGATAACATATTACAGTAGTAATGGTCATATTAGTCAAGCTTTCTTAAGACCAGATGTTGTGGCACCAGGAGGTAGTTTTGCAAGTTCTGGTAGTTCTGCAATTCATCAGCCGATTATAGCAGCTGATAGTAACGATGCTGATGAGGCTTACTCCTATAATACAGATATAACATATCCTCCTAGAACTGATTACTATGTCAATAATTATAGAGGATTTCAAGGAACCTCCATGGCATCCCCATTCGTAGCAGGATTAGCTCAGCTTGTAGTTGATGCTATGATACAAGAAGAAGGATCATATACTTACTCTTGGGAAACTGCTAAGAAGATCAAACAAATCATCTGTATGAGTACAAGTGAGGTTTACAACATCGAAGGTTCAATCGCTACAGGAGGCGAACTCTATGATGGTGATGGTGACGCAATAGCGCAACTCCCTCTTCTCAATCGTAATAGTAAAGATTTTACTGAAGGTTGGGGACTTGTTTCTGTAGAAGGTGCCATCCAAGCTGTAACTAGGTGGTTATCTGTTGGTATAACTGAAGTAATTACTCTCTCAGGACGTCAATATGGTACCCATGTAGCTGTAAGACAAATCAACCTTGAAGCTGATAAAATTTACAGAATGTTTGGAGATTTTAATGTTGGGACATTTACAGATGCTGATTTGTTCTTGATGGACACTGACCCTACTCAATATGGAGATCCAATAATTAGAGCAGAATGTATTCTAGGGGTTGTTGCTAATGAATCAACAGTATTTAGTGTACCAAGTGATGATACCTACTACCTTGTTGTCAAGTGGGTAGATGGAATATATGATGGTTCTTGCAGCGTGGAAATAAGTGAAATTGTCTCACTAACTTCGCATTCAAATGGTGACACATTTTTTTCAGATACAGTACTTACTTTTGATGTTGACCCAACAGATTTAAACTGGATACAATATCAAGTAGATGCAGAACCGTTAACCTCATTTGATGCTCCATATGAAATAGTAGTTCCAGGACCAGATGGTCTTCATACAGTTGCAATTCAAGTACAACACAGTATAAGAGGTATACTTCAGATTTCCTTTACTTTTACTATAGATGATACATCTAAACCAACAACTACAGATTACTCAAAAGTAAGTGTAATTATAACGGCAGTAGTTTCTATGAGTTTTCTACTAACTAGGAAGAAGAAAAAATCCTAGTTAATTTATATTTTTTATTTTAACTTCTATTATCTTCTGGTTGTTACAGTAATTCTTCAAAAGTAGGTTCTTCCACTTCCTTCCCCATAAAAGGAAACAATTTGTTCACTATTTATATCTGTTCTTCCTCCGATTTAGCAAATTTCCTCATGATGTATTCTTTAACATTTTCAGGTATGTCTCTAGCTTCAACCTGAGACAAGGCATAATTTTTTTCAAAATTAAACAACCCGATTCCAAATTCCATTTCAACACAAAGTTCAAGCAGTCTTTCTTCAAAGTAATCTTTCTTCTGTCCATTAGGATAAATCAATAGAGCATCTTGAACTGGTTTTATTACCTTTTCAAGTCCTAGGTCGATCAATAGTCTAATAATTTCAGTATTATCTCCTGGAGATTTTAATTTTGTAATGCATTCATCTAAGAATTCTTCTGCTTTATCAGCATCAATATCCTCGATGGTTTCAAACATTAGACTGGTATCTCTTTGATGAGGTTCTCTTGTTTCAACTTTTATGGTACCGTTATAAACTCCTTTTAGAGTATCTATCATAAGGACAGCCAAAGATTTGTCATTAAAATGACGAAGAGATTCAGCTGCTATATATCTATTACCTCCAAATGGATCATGTAGATATTTTACTATAAGGGGAATTGAGCTTTCATCACCGATTTTTCCCAAAATCCCAATAACTATGGCAAGGTAGGTATGTTTTACGTCATCACAATAGGAAAGAAGATCATTTAATATTGTAACAGCTCTCTTATCACCAGTTTTTCGCAATTTTTCGATTAAGCCCCAATCGATAAAAGCACCTCTATCAATATACACTTGGGCTTCTTGAATAATTTCTTCTATCTCTTCAGACGAAAACTGCACTTCTTTCCCCATAGCAGACTACTTCTCTTTCACTATTTATAACTGTTCTTCCTTTTCTGATGGTATATAAACCCCAAGTATTTTTTATGACCCAAACTGCAACCTAACTGCAACTTTTCTAGTAAGTGATTTATAAGCAAATCAGAGCTGTTTAGCTAGACATGGCAAGAAGGTCTACATATTATGAGCGTCGTGGCAAGACAAAGATTTGAGGAACAAGGTGGTGTTTTAGGCACCTACCTTTCCCCTCATGATCTCTCACAAATTTTAGCTCCTGGCATACGCAAAGCTAGTATTGTCAAGAGCTATTTTGTTAATCCTGAAGAAGATCGTACCAATCGCATCATGACTTTCATCGATCAGCTCTCTAACATTTTCTTGGAGTATTATCCTAGCAAAATTGTTACTGAGGTTATCATGCAATTCCAGAAGCTTTTACCTGATTTTCTTGAAGATTATGGTTCAAATAAATACTTCACCAAAAATCACGTTGCGAACCACTTTTTAGCACTGTTAGATTTCCGTCTAACTTTAGTGGGGAACAAGTTATCACCTAATCACATTGAACATGTTAGAGATTTTTTGGGGTTAAAGAAGGGTAAAATATTTAGTTATTTCTCTATGAAAAAGACACAATCTGAGCTTTTTGCTGCAGGTTACATCCAAAGAAAAAGGAATAATATTTTTAGTCCTATGCTGAAGAACAGGGTTACTCAGCTGATAAACGAGATTGTGCAATTTTCTCCTCAGAATGAGGGCACACTTGATTTTATTCAGAGGAAGGCTTTTGATCTTATTGATGATAGAATTATTCCCAAGATAGATGTTGAAGATGCTGCTTTAGTAATGGTTTCAAGTCTTCTTACTTTGTATATCTCTGATAGAGGGATGATTCATGCTTACTGGATTCTACTGGAAAATAAGTATAAAGTAGATTTAGAATTTCTAAAAAGGAAGATCTACAGGTATCGTTCTTTAATAAAGAGGAAGAATGCGAATAATGAACTAGGTTTGGGTAATTTTGTGGAAAAGAGGAGTATAGAACATGGCAATACCTCCATTCATTCTAGATATCTATGAAGCATTCGTTGGAATATTTACAGGTGCTGCAAGAATAACTTTTCTTGCTCTCCTAGCCCTTTTCATAGCTAAGTTATTTTTTGATGTTCTTTCTGATTGGTTATTCAGAGGATTGAAGAAATATCTCAACATCATCTTTTTCCCTGGGAGTTGGTTTCATATGCTCTGGCATTCACTCGCTATCAGAATGTTAGGATATGACATCAAGGTGAGTTTTCATATGAGCATGACGCTTCGAGATGTGTCAAGTCAGAGTCTTTCAGGCGATCTCAAAAATGTCTGGCACGCTTTGTTGATTGGAATAGCTCCACTGATGAACATAGTTGTTGTCATTTTGCTTATCCAATTTCATCCTGACTTGATAGCTTTCTTTAACTGGATTAATTTTCCCGTTGGTAGATGGCTTATAGTTTATCTCATAGTCTGCTTTTGCTTTTTTGCTCTTCCAGATTTTGCTGATCTTCTCCTTCCATTCACAACTGCAACCGCTAAACACGCTGAGCTTATTTTCCTCTTTTTAGTAGGTCTTTTCTGCTTTATTGTAGCTATTGGCGTTTGGGGTTATTTCCTCCCTCTAATCAACTTCCTTCTTTACTGTATCGCCCTTATTTACTTGGCTGAGAAAGAAGTTTTCAATCGTAAAATCAAACCCTTCAAGAAGGGCTTTGAACCTGTTCCCAAAGAAGCCACTAAACCAGAGCAGATTGAAATATGACAGACAAAACTTTTTATCTGGTAATTTGTCTTTTTTCTTACTTTACTTAGAATGGAAAGTGTTGAAATGAAGTTACCTTATACCTTTGAATCTTCTGTAACCTCTGCCAATCGAATTACTATTCCTACCATGCTTACCTACATAGATGCTGGTGACAGAATTGAAGGTTATATTCAACTTCTAACTGATGATAAAACTTACCCTTTTGATAAAAAACTCTCTTCTTCTAGACACATAACCATTGGTCACATCAAATCTTTCCTCCCTGGTAAACAACTTCCTTCTCGTCTTCGAGTTACTATTCAGAAAATCCATAAATCCATCTCTGAAGCTTTAGAATTCAATCTTGTTAGTTATCGCGACATTAGAGGTAATTACACTATGAATTATTCTACTATCAAACCCTTAGCTTCTGAGCAGCTGCTGTTGGACAATTTCTCTCAAGATTTCTTCGTTGCTTTCTTTGATAATGCTGAAGCTGAGTTTAACCAATTCCTCGAACCATTTTATGTTGAAGAGACTAAGAAATGGGTCTCTCCTGTTAACTTAATTATAGATGACGAGTTTGGTGCCAAAATTCCTGTGTTATTATTCCTTGTTCTTTCTCAAGATTACTACCAGAAATTTAATGACACTTTTTCTAAAATTGAGCACTTAATTCAGAGATTGAGTAACTGGATTTATGAACTTGATGACTTTAATATGGAAACACTCTCTAAATTATCTTCACAGCTTCAAGACATAATTGAGCATAATAAGGAACCCGCATATCTAGATATGAAAGCAATTCTTTCTTTACCTGACCTTCGGAGGGAAGTTGTTCTGATAGTTCTGAAAGAACATAGAAATGGAGGAATCACCTTAAATACACTCATAACCCAAACTAAAGAGACTAAACAGAAGGTTTCTGTTGAAATCTATGAGCTAGTTAAGGATGGAATTCTAAGGCAATTTGAAGATGGGGATTCTACAATTATTGACACTCTTTGGAAAATCTGAATTAAGGAATTATTTCTGTTGTATTGTTGTATTTTGGATAGTCAAAATCTTCTCGTTTTACAATTCCTTTCTGAATTAGTTCTTCGACTCTAGGTTTGATAGATTGGAGCTCTCTTATTAGATGTTTGACCGTTCCACAAACTAAATCAAACCCTTTTTCACCCCAGAGCTTGGTTTTTTCAGCAAAAAGGCATCTACCACCACATAGATTATAAACCTCGCAGTCTAGACAGGTTTTACCTACTCCAATAACATTCTCTAGCTCAGATGGGCTATTTTTCTCTATATCTCCTACAACTGAGAACGCGTATTCAGGTGGAAGCGGACAAAAAGAAATCTTTCCGTCTGTTCTAATTGCGAAACTTCTCAACCCTGCTTCACAAGGTAAATCTGTTGACGTATTGTTTAGGATATGTCTAAAAGTACCCAATAAGGGAACCATGCCCTTGTTTTCTCCCCTTTCCAAATTTGTAACCCAATAATCTACTAAACGAGAAATTCCTTCGTTATACTTAAGTATCCATTCAGGAAAATCATCCCATCGAGTTGCCATACCCTCATCCCATTCTACGTCTAATTGCCAGTGAACGTGATCAAAAGTCAATTTTGTGTTCTCAATCAAATAAACAACATCTTTGTAGATATCAGAGGTTTCTGAGATTGCCATCCTAGCAATTAGATCTCCTGTAAAACCTCTTGAACGAATATCCTTGATGTTGGTTGACAATTTATCATAGGTTCCCTTCCCCCTGTTAACATCTGTTGTTTCTTCGTCACCATCAATAGATACAAGAATTGTAGAAAATCTAGTTAAGTATTCTGTTGGAAGTTTGTTTAAGAGCAAGCCGTTTGTTTGAAGAGAGTAGTGTTCTGCATCAATTTGGTCCATAATTTCTAGTATTTTATTTATTTCCAGAAGGGGTTCTCCTCCATAGAAACAGATAGTAGGCGATTTATCTTTAGAAAGAAAATCAACTAAATCTTGGGTTTTCCAAGCTGGTTGGATTGGTAGATCGGGATGAGGTTCATTCATACAATAACGACATCTGAGATTACATTTTGTACTAGTAATAACAAACCAGTTCATGGTGAAAATCTTAACTCCAAAATTAAAGAAAATCAACCTTTTAAAAAAATATAGTTTTAAAAGAGGATAATTCCCTCAAAATATTTTATTTGAGAGAATTCTAATTCAAATGACTACTGAAGTAATTATTATATAATCACCAAGAAAATAAACTGCCATTTATTCCAAGTTCTTGATATGTTCAATTTTACTCTAAAAATGTGTCTTCAGAAGTAAAGATGTGTCTTCTATAATTGATCCAGTTGTACTTGTCCTCTTGATTTTACTTATTCCGTTTCTAACATTAAGTATCTCAAGTTTTTCAGTAATTTTTGTTCCACTGTCTAAATGCATTATTCTTTTCTTTTCTGATTCAAAATTCTCTTGTTCCTTTTGAATTATTTCTTTCAATCTTACTAATTCAGCATCTGTAGCGATTTT
>JAGLOH010000107.1 GCA_023139025.1 Candidatus Heimdallarchaeota archaeon
GTACTATCTTAAATTTAGAGAACTATTGATAGAAAATCAGTGGAAAGAACCAAAATCTGATGATACTGTTGTTCAGGATTTTCAGCATTTCATGACTGATAAAGGATTTAAACCAACAACGCATGTATCACAAGTTGCTGCGGAAATAAAAAACTTAGAAATGGTTAATAGTTTACTAAAAAGATATTTTACAAGTATGTGGGATGTTGATGAAGAGATTTTTAAAAATACAGTAGAAGTCTTTCAAGAGTATCTCTTAAGTAGTAAAGAGAAAATAAGTGAATTACATACGACTTATTCTATTACTAAACTCTTCTTTTACGAACTTGATTGACTTTCCAATTTCTTTTTCCTGTTTTTCTTTCTTAAGTCCGCAAATGTTATCAAACGGATTAGTTTTACAATAATAACTATTACGACTACAAGAGATCCAATACTTATTGCAAATGAAAGGGCAATAGGGACTATGATTAAACCTGCTAAGATACCACCGATAATCTTGAGAGCTTTCATGTCTTTCTTTTAAGAGCTCTTGCTTTTATATTTTTCTAATGGAAGATGATTTTTTATGGCAAATCATGTTTGTAATGTTTATCTGACTCTAAATACTCTTTTCCATTGAAAATTAGGTGTTCAGCATGAACATCATGAATATCTCCATATTTCTGATACCAGGGGGATGTCCCCAAGAAAGCCCATTTTTCAGCTGTTTCTGGAAGTATTTTCAGCTTTCTCACATCTTCCTTGGAGTTCTTTAATGATTCTATTAGAGTCAGAGAAGCTGCTAATATCACAGCTGTGGGGGTTCTTCTAATAGATGAATGATTCCATAGTCTGGTTTTTTTTATTATTATATTTACGATTTCGTTTGTGAAAATTTCATTACTAATTTTTGATTTATTCAGGAGTTTTTCAATGATATCCTTAAGCTGCATTTCACTGAAAGGATACTCTTTAACAATATCATAAACATCAAAATTAGTTCGAGCAAATTCAGGAATGTCTTTACCGCCTGAAATAATCCAGCAGAGAACATCTAAATCTGGAAATCTGTTTCTCAATTTCTCCTTTAGTAGTTCTACATTTATGTCAACTTCATCTAGAAATAGAATGAATTTAGAATTTATAGCATGAGAAGCTACCCACTTACTAACTCTGTCTGCATCATTTTCAGGATTAAATTCTATTTCTTTGTACTTTCCAGTATCATCTTTCCAAAACTCTGATCTGTAAATGAAAGGTATTTCTAACTTCTTACATTCTTTCATAAGAGAATAAATAATCTGAGTTTTTCCAGATCCTCCATATCTGCCATAGATATGAGCGTTATTTTCGGGTTGAATGTTATCCCTAACTTTCAGAATTTGTTCCTCAAGTATTTTTACTATTGAATGCTCAACTGTGAAATCATGTCTCATCCAGCAACATTCTGGATCTATTAAAGGTTTGAATTTAGGGAATTTGCTAGCAATTTTCTTTGCTTCGTCATGAGTTAGACCTATGTTAATCTTGACCATATCTTCCTCTTTATGCATAAATGGGATTTTAGGTATGATATCACTCCCATAGAGAAGTTTTCTGGTTTTCTTCAGATTTAGCTGATCTTCAGGCATTAAACAGTGATTATTCTTGATGTTGATATACCAAAGATTAGCCATTGTTCGGATATAGCTTCTTGAAAAAGATGAAGCAAAAGAAACACCGCCATCCCACCCAAAATCATCTTGTAGTTTATCATAAACTAAATCTAAGAGTAGAAGATTCTCTAGAGTATAATCTCCATCATTTATAATGATTGCAATACCTCTCTTATCCTTAGACCATTTGTCGAAAAGAGCCATCTCTTTGCGAAATTCATAGATAGCCACAACTTCTGGTACAATTACTAGTACTTTCTCAATGAAGGAGTTGAGAAGCTCTTCTCTCTCACTCATTTGCACCACTTACAAGTTTTCTATTATATTTCTTAACTCCATAAAAACTCTACTATAATTAGCATAACCACTTTCAGCTTTGAATAATTCTGTCAATTTAGAGATTGATACACCTTTAACGGAAAAAGCCTTTTCTAAGGTGAATAGCAATAAATCTCTGCTGTTTTCAACAACACCCATAACACTTGAAAGAGAAATATTTCTCTGTCTACAACTAGCAATTTCTACAACAAAATCTCCAAGTTTTCCATAATACTCATTAGAAAACCAATAAGCACCTTTCATTTTCCCAATAATATCATTTTTTTGGATAGAGTAAAGGATTCCTGGCAGAGTAAGTATCCAATTTGTCGCAAGGTCATAATTAGGAGAACTAGAATATTGGAAAGGATACAATTTGGTTATCTCTTCAAGTTTAGGAATTTCTGTTAAAAATTGTTGCCAGAAGCATTCCAGGGGAGGAATTGGAAAATTTTTCCTTAAATCTTCACCATAAAGTACTTCTCCTTTATTCATAATTAGAAAGTCATCTTTCATAGACAAGGGGTACTTATTAATTAGTTCTTGTTGAAGGTTACGAACAATCATCCCTTCAAAATCTTGATGTGATATTCTAGGATTTTCGAGCATTTCTATAGGAACTAAAACAACCTTGAGAATTTTTGCAAAATCCTTATTCATACTTTCAAGTTTTTTGATAATATTATCTAACTCATCGAAATCTCTTTCCCAGAGTGATCGTTCTAATATAACAATAATATCAATTGTACTGTATCTCTTTGAAAAATCATCTAAAACGATATCCCCGAATAGAATGAAAGACCTAGTTGCTAAAGAAGTAGCAGTGTATTCAACGAAAGTTTTGATGAATCTAGGTAGTTCAGGGTACCTATCATAGGTGACTTTCATATCTTAAAGAAAGCATTTTTTATTATTAGCTTTTCTGTAGTTTTTATCAGCAATAGAGAATTGAAAAAGAAGAAAGAAAAAGGAAAAAAGAGCAAACAAGTTTAGCGGTAAATGAATACAGTTTCCCAACTGCTCAGTTCACTTATATAGAAGCGAATTTCGAAATCTGCTCTATCTACTCTGTCAAAATAATCAAACAATATTGTTATTTTGTGTGCTACATTACTTGGTAATGTAACTCCTGTTCCACCATTAACTGGAATAGCTGATTCTTGAGCATAAGGTGAGCCTGCGCTGCTTAACCAAATTTGTCCATCAGTATTGTCTCGCATTTCATGGATATAGTCAGCTCTGTTATCAGGTGTCCAATCAATATATATCTGAGTTATAGTTATCGGATCTGGTAATAGATTTGTTATGAAGAAACTTAAGGAGCTTCTAGAAAATATTCCTCTTATTGCTACTGCTCCAGTTACACTAATAACATCATTGTCAATTGATAAGATTATGTATGTGGTTTTCGAGTTAATAGCACTTGCTTCATCATAAACTGTGGTAACCATTAGATAATCGTCATCTGGGAGTATATAACTATTGAAATCAAGAACCCATTTCTTTTCTGCAGCATTGTAGTTTGCTAATCCTTCTAATGATTGTTGATAGATGTAATAGAAATCAGAAGTTTGACTGAAGAAATAGATATCAAAATTGTCTGTATCTATTCCAGAAGGATCATCTGCATAAACTTCAATTCGAAGAATACCTCCTAGATCTACAGACTCATTTGCTGGTGTTATTACGTATGATATTGGATCAAGCAAATCAATTAATGAAAATGCTTCCCCTGAGCTGTTCAAATTACCTACTTCATCTTTAATATATAATGTAACAGTAAAATCATCTTCTGCCATTGTAACTGTCACAGCACTTGTGATTAAATAATCGGTCACAGCTGTAGTTGTTGAAGTAAATAGGCTCTCAGCACCATATTCATCCCCAGATAAAACTAATGTCTGATTAACTAATTGAGCTCCATCTAAATCATCCCAAACCCATGAAACTTCAAGAGCTTCTCCTTGTTCTAATGAACTACCATTCAAACTCAGTGTAACACCGAGTGCATTATTATCAATGTTGAATGTGTTTTTGATAACTGAAGATTGCCCGAGCGAATCATTCACATAAAATTCTATTGCATATCCAGTATCATCTGTGTAGCCTGCTGAATCTATATTATAAGCCAAGGGTTGATCATTAAGAAGAATTGTTTGATCTGTGTCTATGAAATCATAAGTAACTCCTGATGGTTTAAACCCTCCAGAAACTATAACTTGAGGATCAATAACCCCTTTAACCCAGCTTCCATTAACTGGATTAAAGACAGTCATTACTAAAGGATCAATTCTTACAGCAGAATTCAAGTTTTCTTGAGCAACTGATGTAGTTCCATCAGCGTAAGTTAACATAAGTCTGAATACGTTGTCCCCTACCGCTATAACGCCTGAAGGATCAAACGAGATAGCTATATCAGCTCTAGCAGTAACATCCATCGTTAGTGGCAATTCTTCTACCACTAAATAGGAATTATTAATTACTGTCCTCGCAGCAAGAACATCATTATCTATTGTTAGTGTAATATTATTAATAGTTGCACTTGCTGACCCCGTATTCTGTAAAGTTATATAAACTAAATCTGCGACATCGTCTCCATCACTATCAAACCATTGAGTTGTGATAAAATTCACGCTTGCACTCCCTTTTAGTAATGGGACGACAATAAAATACACCATAGCGCTAGCTGCTACTACTAAACTAATGAGTAGAACTGTAGCGATAACCGGTGAAACTGCTCTTTTTGCCTTTCTAAAATTAATCTTCATATGAATACCTCTAAACGGTCACTATACATGTTACAAATTTGAAGGTAATAAATTTTATTGAAGTCCTAGTTAGAAAATATACCTAACGAATGACTTATATTTCCACTTTTAACATCGGCTATTGAGAAAATGACCCAAGAGAAGAAAATTACTGTCAAAAAGCAAGCATATTCAGTAAATGATGAGATAGCAGATAAAATTAGACACTTAATGAAGGAGAAAAATAAACTATTTTTCAATATCATGGGTAGTATAGGTGCTGGAAAAACACTTCTTCTTGAGCGACTAGCTGAAAAACTATCTCCACACTACAAAATTTTTGTTATAAATGGTGATGTAGCAACAACCATCGATGCAGATAGAATAGCTGCAAAAGGTGCTACAACCGTTCAAATTAACACAGGTGGAGGATGTCATTTAAGTGCAAATTTAATCCAAAAGGAACTAGATAAGATAAATATTGATGATTATGATATCTTTTTTGCTGAAAATGTAGGAAATCTCATTTGTCCCGCTGCATGGGATGTAGGAGCACAAAAAAACATAGTTGTGGTCAGTATAACTGAAGGTGAGTACGTAATTAAGAAGCATCCAATTATTTTCAAAGGTGCAGCTATAGCTGTGATTAATAAATGTGATTTAGATGGATTAGGTTTTGATTCTAGCACTTTAGTTGAGGATGCAGGCAAAATTAAATCGGACATGAGGGTTATTTGTACGAGTGCAAAAACCTCTTTGGGTCTAGAATCTTTAATCGAAGCGTTAGGTATACAATTACCATAGGTTGAGTAAAATGCATGAATATAGTCTAGCATCGGCAATAGTGGAGCAAGTAAAAAAAATTGCGCAAGAACATAATGCAAGCAAAGTCAAAACAATAACAGTATCTGCTGATCCTTATGAAATGGTTATACCTGATTTACTAAAAGACGCATATGGGATAATAACTGATGAACTTGAATTATTCAAAGATTCAAACTTGGAACTACTTATATTACCTGCAGAAATAATTTGCATAGATTGTGATCACAAAGGAGAGCCTTCAATGGAGGGAGATGATGAGTTTGCATACAATTTTAGGTGTGCAAAATGTGGTTCAAGAGACACACATCTCAATATCAGACATCTAACTATTGAGACAGTTGATCTGGAAGTGCCTGAATGAACTATTCTAGTCTTTTTCTCTAAGTGGAATAATACTCTGAAAGAATTGCATTTCTTAAAATATAAGAGTTCTATATGTTTAAATATCACTTTAGTTTAGCTTATAAGTTAGATGAAAGTCGAAAAAGAAAAACGGATTCATTCAGTACTGTCAAATGTATTCTATTACACATTCGTTTCTCTTGTTATTGCTATTTTAATTATGTCCTTAGTTCTAGACAATTATGATTTAATTCTAAATATTCTATTTATTTCTTTGCTAGTTAGTACAGTTGTTATTGTTTTTTACTTGACAGTACAGATGTTAAGGTATAATATCAGTGTCAATAAAAAGGCACAGATAGGAATATTCCTGATTGTAGTTGGATTTTTGCTTATACTATTTTCTACAGGTAAGCAGATAACTTTAGGTGAAGATTTCATCCTAAATAAATTAGGTGATACATTCTTTGTTTATTGGGGAATTGGTTCAATTGTAGCAGGAATAATAGTAGAGCTAACATTTCTAGATCAATTTATTTGGGATATGATTGCAAAACCCATAAAATTTCTCTGGAACGCAATGATATCATTCTTCAAATGGTTTGCAGAACACTGGAAGAATATTATACTCTATTCTTTGGATATTATTTCTATTACTGGGATTGTAACCTTTGCAATATTGTGGACTACAGGCTGGTCAACAGACTGGTGGATGATAGTCATACTTTCAGTATGCTGTGTTTACCCTATCATACATCACTCAAAGCGAATCTGGCGAGTGATTAAATTTGTAGCTGTCGACATCTTCTATGAATTCTTCAAGACTCTATTTATAGCTCTAAAAAACGCCCTGAAAGCAATTTGGGAGAAAATAGTTGCATTCTTTGCATTTATCGCTGAACATTGGTGGGTTATTCTTAAAGAAATTCTACGATTAATTGGTGTAGCTGGAGGAATTACACTCATCTATTATGGAATAACAATACTACAGTATGCATATTTCATATGGATAGGAATCAGTGTTATTATTTTCAGTCAATTATTTACAAGAAAAGTGGTTCTGCAGGGAATTTGGAATGCTTTTGTCAGTTTAGTTACTTTCATCTGGGATAGAATCGTTGCATTTGCTGATTTTGTTTGGAGTATAATTGATGCAATATTCTTATTCATAATCGAACATTGGTGGCCTATTCTCAAGGAAATTCTCCGTTTAGTAGGAGTTGTTGGTGGAATAGTTTTGATCTATTATGGAATAACAATACTACAGTATGCATATTTCATATGGATAGGAATGAGTGTCATTATTTTCAGTCAACTATTTACAAGAAAAGTGGTTCTGCA
>JAGLOH010000108.1 GCA_023139025.1 Candidatus Heimdallarchaeota archaeon
AAAAAATAACAAACGAAGTGACATCATGCCCATCTATGCTCTTAGAACAACAATAGGTCAAGAACATTCACTGAGTGAATATTTAGCGCGTAGAGCAGAAAACAGACCCCATCTTAAAATATATTCTGTTTTAGTGCCAGGTGGGTTAAAAGGATACATCTTTGTTGAAGCAGAATCCATCGATGATGTTGAAATCCTTGTAGAAGGTGTAAGACATGTTCGAAAACGACCTAGAGCTTCTCGAGCTGAAGAAATCCCTATTGATGAGTTAGATCATTTCTTAATGCCAAGACCAGTCATTGAGGGTGTGGATATTAACGACATTGTAGAAGTAATAAATGGACCATTCAAAGGTTCCAAAGCAAGAGTTACAGATATCCATGTCGGAAAAGAGGAAGTCACTGTAGAACTTCTTGCAATGGATTTACAAATTCCAGTAACTCTTTCTGGAGAATCAATTAGAGTAAAGGAAAAAGCCGTTGAAAAAGAGCATGATGAAGAATATCTCCTATAATCTAAAGAAATTCTTCTAACGTTAATCTATTTTTAGGCATTTTTATAGGTCTAGCGAATAATTTGAGTTTTTGTCTAACAATAGCTGCAAAGTCTGAATCAAAACCATAAAGAGTATATACCTTCTGGGGATTTACAGCCTTAACGTGCTCAAGCAATTCATTGCAGTTAGCATGCATTGAAAAAGGAAAAGCTTGTTCAAAACTCGAATATGCAAACCGTGAAGCTTGTCCAGTAACTATTCCTCTAGAGATTTTATGAGATTTCAAAAATTCAGGAATTTCCTTAGCTGCTCTTGGAAGTAGAACTACACTTCTTTCAGCTTTCAATTCACTATCATTTAATAAATCAAAACGATTCCACTGAAGATTATGACCTTCCTTCTGATATATTTTATTTATTTCACTAGTTCTATTATCACAGTAAATGTCCACAGATAACATCTCATTTAGATAAGCTATAATTTCTTGTGCAGGTCCTAAATGACCCATGTTGATCACAGGAACTTTATTCTTTTGAAGATTTTCCGCTACCCATTTTAGAATTGAGGTTTTTATTCTTTCACGAGAATCAAAAAATAGGTCTCCCTTTCCATATGTAGCCTCAGTAATCAAGATGTCTACTTCGTCTTCTGGTACAGCGGCCTTTGGTACAGTTAGCATCTTATCGGTACTTATATCACCCGTGTAGCAAATAGTTAAATCATCAAAATAGAATACAATCTGTGCAGCACCCAGTAAATGACCTGCTGGAATGAATTTAACTTCCACATCGTTGATGTTAATTGTTTTTTCTAATTCAATGAATTTTGTATTTCTTGTCTTTCTTGCTGTTAAACTTTCGAAAAGTTGACTAGCAATTTCTGTTGAATAAACTCTTATTCCTTCGTTTGGAAACGCTAGAGAATGATCAGTATGTGCGTGTGTAATAAGCGTTGCATCACAGTTTTCCGCTGCTTTGACTGTTGTTGGGTCAGCTATGAGAGTAAGATTCTCTGGTTTTTTGAGGAATTTAATCCCCTTGTCATATTTGAAAAGTGTAGTCATAATTGACCCCTGTATTTTGATTTTCTGATTTAACTCACTAGATAGATGATTTAAGTTTTATTAATATCATTTCGTTTACATTCACACTCACTCTAGTTCACTTACCACTGCATCTGTAAAGTTTCTAAACTTAAGACCTAACATCATTGAACCTTCAAACTTAATTTCTTTAGCCATGTATGCGGAAGCTGCGTTTACAGTCCCCATAAATATTCCACAGGCAATAGATGAATCAATCCAAATTCTCACACTTGGTTGCTCGAGTTTACCTTCGCCTGTAGTGAAATTTCCGTTGTTAACTTTGATATAGTAATATTTCTCATCACTAATTGAGATTTGAAACTCTAGTTTCGCTTTCTTATTCTTCTTCTGTATCTTTTCATTCTCATTACAGACTTGAGCTAGCAAATCTAGATAGTCAAGTATATCGTCATTAGTGAATGTACGTCGCTTAATCTTTATTCTCATTAAAGATTTTAAATCCCCAACTTTTTGATCAAGTTCATCAGCAAACAACAAATCGGCTTCAGAGGTTTCAATGATATTTGCTAATTCATATCCTTCTTGCACAGAATCGAGAATTTTCCGAGGTTGAATCTCTTTACAATCACCTATTTTGAAGATTTTATCGATTTTTCCTTTGGCTAGATTTTCCGCTTCATTTGAGGCTTGTGCAATTGTAATAACAATATCATCATAATCAATTGTAGAATTCTGACCACTTTGTTCTATAGTGAGTTTGTTTTCTTTCATTTCTTTAACTTCAGTTACCAGTAATATGTCAATTTTTTCATCGTCTTCTAATGCTGTAATCACTTCTCTTGCGACAAGAGAGTAAAGATCAGTACCTAATCGCTTATGTTTGCTGATTAAGGTGACTTCTTTATTTGCGCAAGAAAGAAATTCTGCTACTTCTATACCAATCATATCTCCCCCAAGTACAACTATTCGTTGTCCCTTTGGAATTTTTCCACCTAAGATTTCAGTGTAAAGATAATATTTACTTTCTTCAATCCCTTTTATGTCTGGAATTTTAGGAGAAATACCTGTTGCTAGAACAAGCATATCTGGTTTATATTCAGAAAGAATCTCTTCTGAAAATGGTGTTTTTAGTTTAACCTCAATACCCAGATTATCAAAGGTGAAATTATAATAATCAATAAGATTCTGAACTTCTTTCTTCATTGGGGCCATTCTTGCAAAATTCAATGAACCTCCTAAGAATGCGCTTTTTTCAATAACACGTACATCGTGATTGCGTATTTTTGCTATTCTAGAAAACTCCATGCCTGCAGGACCCGCTCCTACAACCAAAATTTTCTTTGATTCTTTCGTAGTTACTATGTCTTCATCAGAACCAATTAAGTTTGGATTAATTGCGCATTGCACTTGTTTTTCTGTCATTATTTTGTTTAAACAAGCATTACATCCTATACAGGTGCGTATAGTTTCTTGTCTTCCAGCTTTAATTTTATTTGGAAACTCGGGATCTGCAATCAGTGCTCTTCCTATAGATGCTAAATCAGCTTTATCCTGTTGTAAGATCTCTTCTGCAATTTCTGCTGTATTAATTCTTCCTACTACAGCAATTGGTGTTTTCTTCAGAGCTTGTTTAACTTGTTGAGCATTATAACTGAAACACCCCTTTGGGTAGTTCATATATGGCACAACAGGGAATCCAGGGCTATCAAAAACCCCTCCCGTTATGTTTATCAGATCAATTCCTTCATCTTCTAGAATTTGTGCAATTTGAATAACATCTTCTACTTCCAACCCTTCTGGAATATAATCACTTCCATTTAATCTAAAACCAATTATGAAATCATTGCCACATTTCTTTCTTACTTCTCTTATGATTTCAACAGCAGCTCTAGTTCTGTTTTCAAAAGATTGTCCTCCATATTCATCATCACGTTTGTTTGTTCTTAAAGAAAAGAATTGATTGAGCAAATAACCATGTCCCGCATGAATCTCTACACCATCAAAACCAGCTTTTTTTGCTCTTAAACATGCTTCACCATATCCCTTGACGATTTTAGAAATTTGTTTCTGAGTTAGTGGTTCAGGTGTTTCACCCGCCATTTCAAAAGGAATAGCTGAAGGTGCTACTGCTTGAAGACCTATCATATATGAGGAAGCTTGAGCACCAGCATGATATATCTGTATTAAAGCATGAGCCCCGTGTTTCTTAATTGTATTAACTAATTCCTTGAACTTGTTAATTCTCTTATTACTTTCAATACTAAGCATAGTAGCTGTTCCAGCACCTTTCTTATCAAAAAAAGCACCTTCAACAATAATTAAACCAGCTCCACCTTTTGCTCTTAATTCATAGTAATCAATCAATTTATCGGGAATATTACCCTCTTCATCACCAAAATTAGTGTCCATTCCTGGCATAATAATACGATTTCTAAGATTTGTTTTATTGATTGTAAACGGTTCAAATAATTTCATCTGATAT
This sequence comes from Candidatus Heimdallarchaeota archaeon, assembly GCA_023139025.1. Taxonomy (GTDB): domain Archaea; phylum Asgardarchaeota; class Heimdallarchaeia; order Heimdallarchaeales; family Heimdallarchaeaceae; genus UBA460. Next base: position 4,024 of record JAGLOH010000108.1, read on the forward strand.
ATCTCCTAGTACAAGAAGAAGTAAATAGTAAGTAGAATAAAAATATTTGTTGCATATCTGCTCAATAAACTTAAAGTATCTATTTAGTCTAGAAAACAAGATAATAGATGACTGAAGAAATACCCCTTTTCAGAAAATATCCGAAATTAAGAAATATTCCTTGGGTTTCTACTATTAACTCCCCCACTCCAATTCACAAAATGGAAGAAATAAGTAAAGAGCTTAACCACAAAGAAATTTGGGTTAAGAGAGATGATTTAACAGACGACATATATGGTGGAAACAAACCAAGGAAGTATGAATTTGTCTTTGCTGATATATTAAAGAAAAATAAGAAAAGGATTCTTACACAAGGGGCAATTGGTACAAACCATGGTTTAGCAACCACAGTACATGCAAGAAAGTTTGGTTTGGAAACTCATCTATTTTTAGTAGAACAGAAACTATCTCAACATGTGAGGGAAAATCTTCTTTGTCATCATTATTTTGGTGCAAGGTTAAACCTGATGAAGAGCAACTTTCGAAGAAAATTAGCAATAAAAGCAAGATTATTCATTGATAAAAAAGCGTATTTTGTTACAACAGGTGCAAGTTCTCCATTGGGGACATTAGGATTTGTTAATGCTGCTTTTGAACTTAAAGAACAGATAGATGCAAAACTAATTCCTGAACCAGATAAATTATTTGTAACAGTTGGTTCTCTTGCTACTTGCGCTGGATTAGTTCTAGGTTTGGAATTGGCGAAAGTAAGGACAAAGGTAATCGGTATAGGTGTAACTGATCCTATTTGGAGTTCCAAGAAAAACACACTAGACTTAGCTATCAAAGCATTAGAACTAATGAGAACAAGAGATTCTTCTATTCCCGATGTTTCTGATGTGATTGGAGAAAGACTAATTGTTGATCATAGATATTTTGGGGGGCAATATGGTGTTCCAACAGAGGAAGCAATGGAAGCAATCAAAATAGCAAAGAAGGATGAGCTCAAACTGGAATATGTGTATACTGGTAAAACCCTTAGTGGTTTGATAGATTATATTAGAAAAAATAAATTGCAGAAAGATGAAATTGTTATCTTCTGGAATTCAAAGAGCTCTGCTGATCTGACTTCTGTTATTGAGGAAGTTAATTATCAAGACTTACCTAGGAAGTTTCACAAATTTTTTGATAGTTCAGTAGAAATGATGTAGATTTATTGTTGATTAGAAGATACAATTATCTTAGAGAATAATAGACCTACTACCACACAATGAGCAGAGAAATATTAATGGATTCGAAGAAGAGCTACAAAGAACGATTTCACGCTTTGCAAGATTATCTTAGTGCTCTTATGATCTCAGAAAGATTAAAAGAATAGAAAGTATCAGAATTCAGATACCAAGGCAACAATGTCTGGACCCGTGTGTGCAGATATTGTAACCCCTGTGCATCTTTTTAATATTTTCACATCTTTGAAGTGTTTTTCAACTAGTTTCTCCATTCTTCCAGCTAATTGTTCATTATTACCATGAAGCACAATAACTTGTTTTGGAAATCTGGAAAAATTCTCTGAAGTTAATTCGAGGATTTTTTGAAAACCTTCATCTGTTTCTGTTACAGTTGCAGCAACTTCGTTTTTGCCTTCTTCATTAACAACTGTAATTGGTTTCTTCTTTAGCAATGTTCCAAGAATGTATTTTGTCACCGAGATTCTACCTCCTCTACGTAAGAATTTCAGTGAAGGAAGAAGTATGTAAGTCTTGATGTTTTTAACATGTTCTCTTAGTTTCTTTGCTATTTCAACAGCATCTAAACCTTGTTCTTGTAGTTTCAAACCTTTCTCGATTAGAATTACCTCAGAATATGATGCATTTAATGCATCGACAAGGTGAACTTTAATTTTTTCATTTTTCCTTTTAAGCATATTTATACCCAATCGTGCGCTGTTCATTGTTCCACTTAAACCTGAACTTAGAGTTACTACAATTATTTCTTCTACTCCTTCTTTTGCTAGTTCTTCATACACAGTAAAGAAATCATTAGGGGTTGGTTGAGCAGTTTTCGCGGAAAAGTCGTCAACTGAGTCATATTTGCAATAATAAGATTCAAGATCAAAACTTCTATCCTCTTTATGTACAACATCTGTTGCATCGCTAAAAGTTACAGTCAAAGGAACAACTTTTACACCTATTTTTTCAGCATAATCAAGATCGATATCTGAACCACTATCTGTAACAAAACCTATCTTCATAGGTCTTTCATTCATTTCTTCGTTTATAAAAAGTTCTCTGAAACAAGGGAATAAAAGAATAAGAAGAATGGTGGCCGGACCGTGAGTTTCAACATTTCAGAACGCATCTGAAACCTTTTGAACACGGGATGTCCTAGTCCCAAACCAGGGGCCATACCAAGCTAGACCATCCGGCCAATAATTCTACAATATCTGCGTTTAACTCATCTAATTAAGCTTTTCGTTCTTGTTACACAACAAGCTCAATCAAACATTGCTCTGTTTGCTAACATCAACAAAACATCTTCAGTTAACCAGTTGTTAACTTGTAACCAAAGTTTGTTAATCAGAAAATCTGCTTGAACTTGTTCAGGATTTGATGGCTTACTCATAACACTTGGAGAGAAAAATGTTCTGTCTCTGTCATGAGCACCAAAGTTGTGACTGATTTCGTGTTGAATAAGATTTTCAGCCCAATCTCCAACAATTGTTATCCAACTATAATCACCTAATTCTTCTGATTGGCCAAAATGAAAACATGCATTCATTTCATAATAAGCAAATCCAAAGTGTTCAGATGTTTGATTCGAATATGATGTTAAGAGATCAAAACCATGATTCTGGTTAGATCTACCTGTTACAACATTCCATTCAGTTTCTAATCCTAGCATCTCTCCTGCTGAAGCTAAAGCATCATCGTCAACAACTATCCAGCTAAGATTAGATGGGTGCCATTCGAGTTCTAGAATAGGTATTAGCTTGATTCCAAGTTCCTTTTGAAAGAAATATGATGTTGCTTCGATGGTTGTAAAGAGATCTGATCTTCCTATTTCGTCTCCAATAGTTTCCCAATTGTCATTAAGCATCAAAACATAAACACGATGTTCGTATTGTAGTATGGATAAATCATCTAGATAGACATTAGTATTATTATCGGCAT
>JAGLOH010000109.1 GCA_023139025.1 Candidatus Heimdallarchaeota archaeon
AATGACAAATACTATAGAATTCGCATTAAAGCTATAATGACGGTCAAAAGATTTGAAGATAGTGAAATAGCGCAAAAATTGAGTGAGCTTTATGCTTATGAAAGAGATAGAAATGTTAGATTAGCTATAACTGAATCACTTGGTGACATGTCTACTTCGGATACTGATAAGATGCTTCTGAACATTGCAAAAAATGATTTAAACGATGTTGTTAGATCTGCTGCCATTAGGAAATTGCACGAAAGAAAGAAACTAAAAAAAGCCGAAATGAGAAAATTAATCTTGGAAACCATCAAGAAAGACTACGATGCATATCCTAGACAAATTGCTCTAAGTATAATACCTAAATATGCTAATCAAACCGTTTATGCTGCTTTAAAAACTATTTTTGATGAAGAGACAAAATTCAAAATGCGTTCTTTGTTATACAAAACTTTGGTGGAGGTAGCTACTAAACTAGATAAAGAAATTGATGTGGATGAACCTTCTAAGCCCAAGGAAGAACCTATTAAGAAAAGAAAGCGAAGAAAGAAAAAGAAAGACAAAGAAGCTGAAGAGCATTTATTCTTCTAATAAGTAACTCCCTGTTACTCTTTTATATTTAAAAACAAATATAGATTCAATATGCCTGTCAAACATGAGTTTGAATTTTATCAACAGAATATACTCAAGCAATGGAAAAAGTTTAGTATTCATAATCGAAAATAAAAGGGGAGATATAATGGCTTTGAAAAAAATATTTGTGGTTTTTAGTGTTGTAATTCTAACTATAAGCTTATCACCATCGTTTTCAATAGCAAGAGAAAATGATATATCTGAGTCTAATCCAAGAATGGAATCTTACTATTTTGAGGTTCCATCAATATACACTGAAATATCAATACTTGATGATGGATCCATTGACATTTATTATAGATTTGAGTTTGTTAACCACCATTCACTAGGTCAAGCAATTGATGTAGTTGATGTTGGTTTTCCTAATGTTTACTATCAGCTAAAATCTGTAAGAGCTTGGTTAAATGGGACAGAAGTTACAGATATACGAAAAAGTGAATACATTGATATCGGTGTAGAGATTTGGCTTGATGAAGTAGGTTATATTTATGCTGGTCAAACTGGAATCTTAGAGGTTGAATGTCACAATCCTAAAATGGTTTACAAAGATAATCAAGAAGGTTTAGCTTCAGTAGTATTTTATCAAACATGGTATGGTTGGGAATATTCATATGGATTAACTAATAGAACAGTTAGATTTTCTTTTCCTGAAGAACTCACAGATATTTCGGAAGTTGATTATAGAATTGCAGATATGGACGATTTTACCAAGGTAGCAAGTTCACCTGAGGGTCCTTATGTGCAGTTTTCCTCAAATGGAACACCATATGATAGCTATGAAGTGGGGGTAGCATTTCCTGAAGAATATTCAAAAACATTCAATTCGTTTTGGACTTTATTAGTATGGGGCAGTATGATAAGATACCCCATGGCAACTGCAATAGCTTGTATAATCGTATTAGCTGTGATTATATTCATATATAGAAAAATAAGAAACGCTAGACGATATCTCCCGCCCTCTATTAGTTCATTGGGAGGAGGAATTAGAGAAGATCTAGCCCCCTCTGAAGTTGCACTACTTTTTGAAAGACCCTTAACACAAGTTGCTTCTTTAATGTTATTTGAATTAATGGAAAAAGGGTATCTAAGTATTAGAACAAGAGAACCTGAACTAAGATTAGATATTACTGCTACAGATGCTACAATAGCTGAATTTTCAAAACCACATAAAACAATGATTGTTGGTATACGAAAAAGGAACAAAGAAGATGAAAAGTGGAAGAGAGGAGCAGCTTCAGGAACAATACCAAAAGAACCTGTTCATCAAACTGATTTGAAAAATGCACTAGTTGCTCAAATAAAAAGTGTAGCTAAAAAAATGAAAGGTTTTTCTGCTAGAAAAACAAGGGATTATTACGAATCAATAATAGATAAAGCGTGGCAAGAAATGAGTAAATCAAATCCAGAATTGCTTAATGCCTTCCTTTGGATTATGGTAGATGAAAATTATGACCAGCGTTTGGAAAAATATGGCGGAACTTATTATTATCCTGGCTGGTATGTGAGAAGTTATTATTATTATGCAATTGGTTCAAGCATATCTCGCAGAAGACATAAAAGTATAGGTCCTTTTATGCAAATAAGTCGACAGGGTAGAATATCTCAAACAGCTCCTGTCCAAAGTTTCATGTCTGGGTTGGTACATAAACCTGGCTCATTACGTGATTCTGTGAAAAATATAACTCGACCTCCACCAACTAGATCAAGTAGTGGTGGAAGAAGTTACAGTGGCGGGGGCTGTGCTTGTGCTTGTGCTTGTGCTTGCGCTTGTGCTGGAGGTGGAAGATAATGGGTAAGGATAGAGTTTTTCATCAAAGAAATCTTGATACCACAGCTAGAATGCATCTTAGAAAGGAAAAGGGTGGAACAGGTTTATTACTAGTTAATGCTACAAGAATCCTTCATCTAAACAAAACTGCAACAGATTTTGTTTCACGGATTATTGCAGGTAAAGAAGATGTTGATATTTTATTCGAAATGAAAAAGAAATACAGAGTTTCGATTGAACAGTTAGAAATTGACCTTCGTGAGCTTAAAACATCTATTAATGAACTTATGATAACACCTGATATAGATCCTATTCAGCATTTATCTCAGGATATAAGTCCTTTAAACGAGACTCATTTTTCTGCTCCTTTAAGGATGGATTTAGCTCTAACATACAAATGCAATAGTAAATGTACCAAATGTTATGTTGAAACTCCAAGAGAAATTAAGGAACTATCAACAGGTGAATGGAAGCTAGTTCTAGACAAACTGTGGGACATAGGAGTACCACATGTTACATTTACGGGAGGAGAACCTACACTTAGAAAAGACCTACCAGATTTGGTGGAATATGCAGAAGATTTGGGAATTATAACAGGCTTGATTACAAACGGTAGAGAACTAAAGGATAAGGCTCTAGTAGATAAGCTTGTTACAGCTGGAATAGATCATTTTCAATTAACAATAGAGAGTCATGATTCAAAGATTCATGACCAACTGTGTGGAGTTAAAGGTGCATGGGAAGAAACTGTCCAAGGAATAAAGAATGTTGTCCCAACTCCCGTTTATATTATGACAAATACTACCCTAACTCCATTTAATGTCAAAGAAATAGAAAAAACAGTTGAATTTTTAGGTTCTTTGGGAATAGATCATTTTGCTGCAAATAGTATCATAAAATCCGGTGGAGGAAAACAAGAAGAATTAGCTCTCCCTCTTGAAGAACTAGATAAAGTTCTTACAAAGATTCTAAAAACTGCAGAGAAAAAAGAGATGTCTTTTATTTGGTATAGCCCTACAAGATATTGTGACTTCAACCCTATTGAAAAAGGATTAGGGATGAAACAGTGCTCAGCATCTCATATCGCAATGGCTATTGAACCTGATGGAGCTGTACTCCCTTGTCAAAGCTACTTCGAACCCTTAGGAAATATACTTACAACTAAATGGAGAAAGATCTGGAACCATAAGGTATCTAAAAATCTTCGCAAGATGGAATACCTCCCAGAAGAATGTTTAGATTGTCCAGAAAGAGAGCTTTGTGGTGGTGGGTGTCCTTTGAATTATGCTGCCACCTCCAGTATCTGTAAGGAAGCATTTTCATGACAAACAATGAAGAGGTTAACTGGGGTCCACAAATCCATGAACAATTTGTCCGCCAAGCTAAATGGACAGAATCTGTTAGGAACAAAATATATCCTCAAATAAACTTGCGAGGAGCAAAGAAAGTTTTAGAAGTAGGGTGTGGAACAGGTGTTATTACAGATGAACTAAGGAAAAGAACTCGGGCGAAAATTACTGCAGTTGATCATGATAAATCCATGCTTTCTTTTGCAGAAGAGAACGTGAAAAATGTTAACTTTAAGCGGGAAAATGTTGAGAAACTCTCGATGAGATCTGGTATGTTTGACATTGTGCTCTGTCAATATCTCTTTCTATGGTTATCTAAACCTGAGAAAGCAATTAAGGAAATGAGTAGGGTGTGTAAGAAACGAGGGTTTGTAGTAGCGTTAGCAGAACCAGATTATGGGGGTTGGTTAGAGTACCCAGAGTATAATTTGGGGAAGTATCATACAGATTATCTGAAGAGTGAAGGCGCTGATCCTTTTATGGGAAGAAAACTCAGAACTTTATTTGAAACAGCTAACTTAGATACTTCAATCGGTGTAATTGCACAAGTGTGGGATAAGGAAAACCTCTTGATGAATATTGAGCAAGAATGGAGACTTATATATGAATCGCAGTTGATTTCAAAAGAAGAGTTTAGAAATAAACTAATAGTGGAAAAAGAGATAATAAATGAAAACAAAAGAACTATTTTCATTCCCGTTTTTTATGCAATAGGTAGAAAAAGATAAAAGTGGTCGGGCTTCCGTGATTTTCATTATTCTTACGCTAGAGCGCGTCTAGACGCATTTTGAACACGGGACCGCTCGGTCTCTACCGGCTGACACCTTGATCATTGCTCACAAGGGTGTCTATTGACTACAGCCGAGAGCTCTAAGCCACTGAGCTAAAGCCCGGACTCCTTTTTGATTTTTGTAGATTTATTATCTACACTTTTTTCCACTCTACTTTGTTCTTAAATTTTTCTTTTCTCTCTCTATTGAATAGTTATGTTACTAAATGCACACAAATTAGTTTTTTTGCACACTTTTGTCCCCTAATTGAGTAAACTTAAAAATAAGTTCTCATTTACTTTACTGGATTATTATGAGTGAGTCTAATGTTCAGTATTTCAAGTTTTTAGAGAAAAAGTTTGACATCGAAGAAGACATCTACAAGAAGCTTGGTAACCTTCAAGATCTTAAGAAAAAGATAGCTAATGAAAACAAAAAAAGAGCTAAAGATAACAGAGAGCGAGAAGAAAATCTTGTCAAGAAAGCAGAGTTTGAAAATAAAGGACAACCAGATAAAGCTTTGAAAAGTGAAGTTTCAGCAAAGAAAAAGGAAGCTTCTATTGCAGAAAGGGATTATAAGCTTAAAGAATTTGAAAGAAAAATACTCAAAGTTGAAGAAGATTTAGAAAAACTTGAATTTGAACTGAAGGAAGCTGAATCTGATATCAGAACACATGATAGCGACGAACCTACACCTGCAGCTGTATCATCTGTTCCTCTTGAAGCATCAGTACTAGACGATGAAGATGATGAGGATGAACCCCTGACAACAACTTACCAAGATTACGATGAGTAGTTTTTTCTATTTACTTTTATTTTTGTCTTTCCAAGAAATTTATTTATAGCTGTGTTTTTTCTAGGGTTAGGTGATTTTCTATGGAATTATATGGAACAGCTGATTGGAAAACAGAAAAACATGTACCTGTTATTGAAATTGCAGATGTTATTAAAGCTGGAGAAAAAGCTCTTGTAACTATTAGTGTTGGAAAAGAAATTGCTCATCCTAACAAAACAGAGCATCATATTTCTTGGATAAAACTAATGTTCTGGCCTGAAGACGAGAAATACCCCTATCAACTTGGTCTAGCCAATTTTGATGCTCATGGAGCTTCAATAAAAGGATCTGATACAAGCGGTGTTTATTCAGAACCCTATGCAGTTTTTCAATTAAAAACTGACAAACCAGGAAAGCTTATTGCAACATCTTATTGTAACATACACGGTTTTTGGAAATATGAAAAAGAAGTAAAAGTAGAGTAAAATGCTCTTTTTTCTTTCTATTTTTTAATAATTACCTTAATCTTCTTCTGAAGTTAATAATTCTCTTAAAGTATCAGTAACATCTTTAGGACTTTCATAATTAACTTTTGTAGTATCATATGATTTTCCATCTACTTTACGCTTACGGAACTTCACTGGATTATGATAATACAACACGAAAATGACAATTCCAACGACACCAGCACTTATACCAACTATAGTAATCAGTATGTTTCCAGCAATTGTGGATTTTAAAAAGATGAGAACATCATAACTGCTTGATTCATATATATCATATACAATCCAGTTAACATCTCTTTCTAATCGTATTAGTTTTTTAGAATTTATCTCATAGTCATAGGGATCCAAATAATTGTTCCATTCTGCTCCCTCGCTTGGATGCTTGTTTGATAACCATATATTTGAATGAATATCTTCTGCTAAAGCGATTACATACATATCAAAATATTTTCCTTTATTTAAGGATTCAACTGGAAGAATCTTATATGTAGAAATTTCGTTTGAATTAAAGTACCAACAATAAATTTTCTCCTTATATGAAAAACCATCTATTTCATCATTTAAACTCAGTTTGAAACTTTCTTGAATAATTGAAACTTCGATGGTTTCAGTATTGATATTTGATATTAATGCTGTATAATTACCACTCCCAACAAAAGATATTACTAGATTGTGTGTGTAATTGGTTCTTGAAGCTATCACGATGTCATACTGATTTTTCAGCTCAAAATTGAAAGGTTTGTTAGAAATTGAATTATCAATTTCAATATTCATTAAACTAAAAACCGTTTCAGAGAAACTTAATATTAAGCTCTCTCCCGAAAGAATTTCATATTGCTTATCCGCAACAACATCTGTTGAAACAACTAGAACATTAAGAAACAAAAATGTTAATAGAAGAGAGAAACATTTGTTTTTATTCAACTGATTTCTACCTAGTTCACTAGCAAAATATATATTTAAAGCATTGTATCTGAAAAAGCACAAAAAAGTTCCACAGTCATAAAAATCATTAATATGTCTCTCAAACTTAAAATATGAATAAATATTCTAGAGCTTCAAAAGAAGTATTTGATTTATTGGTTGAAGAAGCTCAAAGACCTTTTCTAGGATGGGATTTCTCTTATATTAAAGACAGATTTGTTACAGCACCATTAACGTGGAGTTATACAATAGAGATATTACCGGTGTTAAGACAGGTTAATTCTCTTCTTGATATGGGAACTGGAGGTGGAGAGTTTCTATCAATGTTACAACCATTTCCAGAAAAAACTTATGCCACTGAATCTTATGAGCCAAATGTACCCATTGCAAAAAAAAGACTAGAACCCTTAGGAGTAGAAGTGACTCAAATTAGTGGCGATGAAAACCTACCCTTTGAGAA
>JAGLOH010000011.1 GCA_023139025.1 Candidatus Heimdallarchaeota archaeon
GTTATTTGATAAAAGAGACTTGGAAGTACAAAGGGGTTATTTTAGGATTTCCAACATATGATGGTGGTCCATTTCTAAATGCTTCATATTATTTGCACCTTATTAAACGAAAAGATCTAAAAGAGAGAATTGTTGGTTTCTTTGGTTCTTCTATGTGGAGTGGTAGAGCTTTAAAGCAAGCCGCTGATCAAGTTCAAGAATTAGATTGGGAAATTGTTGAACCTCTGCTAGAGTTTAAAGGTTCTCCTACAGATGAAGTCTTAGAACAAGCTAGACAACTAGGCAAAGCAGTTGCTGAAAGAGTAAAATCCTCATAATTTGCTCTATTTTTTCATTTTTTTGCATTACAAGCCAATAGTATTATTTCACTTAAAAATGCATTTTCTGACTAAATTAGACCTACATGAAAAACATTTTTAAAGAATTCAAATAAATAAAGACGGGGGAAAATGTCGTATACTCCAATTAAAATAAAGAAAGAAGGTCTACCTCTTACAACTGAAGTAGTCGATATCATAGTCGATGGTATGACTGACCATAACAAAGAAGTAAGAGAAGCAGCTTATTCTACTTGGGTAGCAATAGTCGAACTTGAATCAGATAAAGTTACTGATGATATGCTACATAAAATAACAAGTGCATTAAAGACTTATAGAGTCTAAATATTCTGTTTTAAACAATAATTAAAATAAAAAAAGAGTAGGGGGTAGGATTAATAATCCTCGTCCATTCCACCACCAGGACCACCTGGAGGTGCTGGACCACCTGATAATTCTTTAGCTGCGATGACATCATCTATTCGGAGAATCATTTCCGCAGCTTCAGCAGCACTACTGATTGCTTGTTTCTTAACTGAAATTGGTTCAAAGACATTAAGTTTGGTCATGTCATCAACTTTGGATTTGAAAGGATTCACACCATAACCATGTCCATTTTTAGCGTGTAGAACGTGTAATTCAGAAAGAACATCTATTGGATCCAATCCAGCATTTTCTGCTAATGTTCTTGGAATAATTTCCATTGCTTTGGCAAACTTTTCGACCGCTAATTGAACTTTACTGGTTTGACCCATTGCGAAATCACCAAGTTTATGGCTAATCCTTAATTCTGGAGCACCACCACCTGGAACAACTTGCTTGTCATGAATAACTTGACGAACAACACATAAAGCATCATGAATTGCTCTGTCAGCTTCATCGACAATCATTTCTGTTCCCCCTCTGATGATGATAGAAACAGCTTTAGGATTCTCACAACCTGTTATAAAAATCATATCATCGTCTGCAATAGATTTTTCTTCAGCAACTTTAGCTTTGCCAATGTAACCTTCAAGATCATCTAAACTTGTGGTGATTTGTGCACCAGTAGCTTTAGCTAGTTTTTCCATATCGCTTTTCTTGATTCTTCGAACTGCACCAATTCCTTTCTTGGCTAGATAGTGTTGAATAATATCGTCAATACCTTTCTGACAAAGAACCACATTAGCGCCTGAAGCAATGATTTTATCAGCCATTTCCTTTAACATATCATTTTCACTATCAAGAAATGCTTGGATTTGATCTGGACTAGTGATGTTAATCTTGGCATCAATTTCAGTTTTACTTAGTTCTAAACCCTTGTCTAACAACAGAATCTTTGCATCTTCAATTTTTTTAGGCATGTCTGCATGCACGAATTCTTTGTCTAGAATAATACCGTCAATCAATTCAGTATCAACTAAGCTTCCACCTTTTTTCTTCTGAATTTGAATATTATCAATATCAGCTACTAATTCACCATCAATGTCCTCAGTAACAGATTTTACTGCTTTAACAACGATTTCTGCAAGGGGACCCTTTTCTCCACTAACTATTTTAGAAGACATAGAAGTTTCAGCAACAGCTCTTAGGATTTTATCCTCTTCAAAGGCAACATCAATTGCCATTTCTTCCAATATCTCATCAGCTTGAAAACGAGATAATCTGTAACCTTCAATAATAGAAGTAGGATGAATATCCAAATCTAATAATTCTTCAGCTTGTTTAAGTAATTCACCAGCAATAACTACAACAGTGGTTGTACCATCGCCTGTTTCTTGATCTTGGGTTTTAGCTAAATCAATAACGAATTTGGCAGCAGGATGACTTACTTCGATTTCTTTAAGGATAGTTGCACCATCGTTGGTAACTGTGGTGTCTCCAAAATTATCAATGAGCATCTTATCCATACCTTTGGGACCTAGGGCTGAACGAATAGCTTCAGAGACAGCTCTTGCTGCTGTAATGTTATTTCTCTGAGCATCTTTTCCTCTTGTCCTTTCGGTTCCTTCCTTTAGTATATAAACAGGTTGGCCGTACATTTTCTTAACCTCAGTTAATTTTAATTGTCTATTGAACAAGAAATTTGTCTATTCATTGATATATAACTCTTGCTGTCTTGAAAAAAATTCTTAAAGCTTAAAATTGTCGTTTTACATATCTTTTGAATGCTCACAAACAATTGACAATATTCTTTAAACTCTTTTTTACCTATCTGCAAATATTTTTAAGAGTTAGAATGAATATATTACATGGGGTTTTCTGAAGATTCGTAATTGTCTAATGAATCAGAGCAGAAGTGAATAATATTGTTGGAGTCAAATCAAGGTAATGAATGGGTAACATCCTCTAGAGATCTATCCGTCTCAATTGCAGGTCTAGATGGCGTTGGTAAAACAGCTATAGTTAACAAATTATTGAGTGATGAAGTTACAGAAACCTATTCAACTTATGGCATTAATCAGGAAATTGTTAAAGTAAATGGATTAAATTTAGGTTTAACTGACCTCGGTGGAAAGGAGCCTTTTAGAAACTCACTATGGCAAAGCTATATCTCTCGATCAGACGCTTTGATTTATGTTGTTGATGCCACAAAAGAAGAAAAGATTGATGAGTCAAAACAATGGTTTGTCCGTGCTCTTAAGTGGATCAAGAAAGAATCTCCTGTGTTAGTTCTTATCAATACCTGGGATCAACCTATTAACGAAGAAGTAATTAAATCCATCAATGAAATTTTCCAAAGTTCAACAGAAGAACACACCATTGATTTTCTTTCTATTTCACCTATAACTGGTAAGAATCTCAACAAAACAGTAGACTGGTTAGCAAATACCATTATTTCTAGTTTGATAAGTGCAGGAATAACGGTTGACTATTTCGTCGCTTACATCAAAACAGAGCAAGGTATGGTGGAAGCCCGTATTAGGACAGCTGACGACAAAGTTCTAGATAAAGGATTATTTCCAGTAATTAGGTACAAGTTTGCTTCAGGAGATGAATCTGTACTTGAATATATGCGGATTGGAGGACGACAAGTTATCACAGCTGCTGATAGTCAAACTTCTTGTTGGTTAGTAACAACTAAAAGTGAAGAGTTTAAAGGAACTAATCTGCTGATGAAACTTCTAACTGAATTTATAAAAGAAATTCATGGTTTACGTGTTAAAAAAGGAACTAATTTGTCTGAATCAGATTTAACTAGCTATCTTGTGAAATATATGATTGATAACCAAACATTCTGGTCTGAAACACAACAACCTATGTTTGAAATCACGGTTATTGATGAATAAGCCAGAAATTCTCTTGAACAAAATTGTTAAATATTTTTCATTTTAACTATATCTGATTATATCATGGATTCCGAACTCAAAGAGATACTTAAAGGCATAAAAGGAAATAGAGATTTCTATCCAGAGGATTATGCTGAATATAAGGTGATATTCGATGCTATGCATAATATATCAAAGCAATTTGGATATGAGTTATATGAAGGGCCCATTTTAGAATATGCTAAACTAATTGAATACAAATCGGGCCAAAATCTTGCTACAGAGACATATAGATTACTGGACAGAGAAAAGCGTAAACTGGTTCTTCGTCCTGAGATGACCCCTTCTTTAGCCAGATTAATAGTCAATCAGCATCAAAGATATCCTAAACCAATTCGATGGTATTGTCTCCCTAGAGTTTTCAGAGATGAGACTCCCCAGAGAGGAAGAGTGAAGGAACATTTTCAACTCAATGCTGATATTATAGGTGTAAATCATCCCGCAGCAGATGCAGAAATAATTGCTTTAACTACAAGCATTATCAAAACAGCTGGATTAAAAGATGAAGAATTTGTTTGTGTAATTAATAGTCGAGAGCTTCTCCAAAGCTATTTGGAATTTCTTGATATTAAGAAGAAGGAAGAAGTTATCAGAATTATTGATGCCAAAGGAAAATATGTTCAGAACGCAATTGAAGCTGATTTGATAAAAAAAGGTTTCAAATCTTCTGAGTCTAAGGTTCTTGCACAGCAATTTCGAACTATCTGGCAACAAGATCCAAGAAAGGAGAAGAACTATCCTGATATAGAAAGCAAATCTGACTTGGCACAATATCTTGATAAATTGATGATAATTGAAGAAGAAGAAGTTAAAGCTGCTTTAGAGAGCATTGGTCTTAGTGCAGAACAGATCTCCAAGGTATATGATTTTACTTTAATCAAAGGAATTCCTCAAGATGTTATTGTAGCTCTGAAATCTCTAGAAGTAGGTGATAGGGTTAAACTTGCCATAGAGAATATGGAAGAGTTAGCAACCTATCTAGAATCTTTTGATGTTATTAAAAACTGTGAATTTGATATGTCAATAGCTCGGGGTTTGGACTACTACACTGGGGTGGTATATGAATTTCTAGACAGAACAGGTTCAGTTGCTAGAGCAATAGCTGGAGGCGGAAGATATGATCAACTTGTTGAAAGTTTTGGCGGTGGAAAAATTCCTGCAACAGGAATAGGAATGGGTGAAACGGTGCTTCATTCCATTTTGAAGAAATTAAACAGGTTTCCCTCTTACAAGCATCCCGCTGAGATTTACGTTGCAGCTATTTCAGAAGATGTTATAACAGCTGCTGCAAAAATTGCTCGGGATTTACGAAAAGACTTTTCTGTGGTCTTCAACCCTTTTGGGTGGAAGCTTTCAAGACAACTAGAGGATGCAGGAAACAGAAATGTGCCAAATATGATTATTATAGGAAAGAGAGACTTAGATGAAGATAAAGTCACTCTTAGAGATATGAAATCTGGAGAACAAATTACAGTATTGATTTCAAAATTAAAAGAGGAATTAGACGCAAAAATAAGCTAATTTCTCATCTCTAATTTTTAAGCCTTCAAACAAAACAGATTTATTTATTTTAGGGAATTGCTATCAATGACAGTTGGCCTTCATAATTATTTGAAAGGAATAAACCTCGACGAATTCGTTGTCAATGTAAAGGACAGGAGCAAATTTGAAAAAATTCTCACCCATCTTGGATTAGACTCTAACTTTTCATTAGAGAAGTTTGTTGAACATCTATTATATGAGAGTAAATTATTCCTTAACAAAGAAAAACGCAAAGAAGCCTTGATTATATTGAAAGCTACCAAACCCTTACTTAATCTGGTTCCTAAGTATTTGAGCGCATTCTTTTATCTCACTTTAACTGATTCATTTCTTCTAGCTAATGATTTTGAGGGAGCAACAAAATCTGTTAATCGTGCAAATTCTATAGCTGAAGAGCTGAATGAACCTAGGCTTAAAGTAAGAGTTCTAAATCTCATGTTTGTTATTAATAGAACTGTTTTGAAGGACAAAGCTGTAGAATTTTTGCTTAAATCTAAGGAAATCTCTGAAAGAAATGATTTCTATGAGAACATAGTCTTTTGTGATGTTAATATTGGTTTAATGCACCTTTTCAAAAAAGAATACAGCAAAGCTGTTGAATATTGTTCATATGTATTTGATCTCATTACAACAAAGAAATATCCTAATAATAAGTTGATTATGCCTGCTGATTATTTTCTTCAGATCTTCTCTGAAAGCCCAGAACTTGTTGCTAATCATAAGAACCAAGATATGATTTTGAAAGGTGTCACTGTTGTACTTAAAACTATCAAGCAATTCAAATCAGATTATGAAGCAACCAGAAGACTTTCAATACTTGTAAGTTTTCTGAAACTTTCTGAAAACTTAGCTGAACGCTCTCTGAAAGAAATTGATTTGTTTATTGAGAATCTACCCAAGGATAAAAGATCTCTTTATTACTATGGAATTGCAAATGGAATAGCCAATTTCAAGGATTATAAAGTGTCACTTGCTTATTTCGAGAAAGCAATACGTCAAATGAAAAACCTGAAAGATGAGGAACAAAGAAGAATAAGGAAAAATCATGCATATACTCTTTCTATCATTATGGGAACTTTAATGGTTTACGATTTGGAGACTTCACCACAAACATCTCAAAGGCTTAAAGGGTTAAGAATTAAGACAAATGAAGATAATCTCATTGGGAAAAAAGGTAAGCAAATTAATTTTAGAAATTCAGTAAGTGATTCAGATGCGGTTTTTGGTGTTAAAAGAGATTTTTTGGAGAAAAAATTACTCAACAGTATTAAGAATCAGTATACACAACGAGAAATAGTTACAGGCTTTTCATATCAGAACAGCAGAGACGACATCTTGAATCATTTGGAGATGTTTGCAATAAATGCACTAAACCAGAAAGATGAATTAGTATCACTTCTCTTAGTGGGTACAACAATTAGCGAAAAAGACTCAAAGAAGAAGAAGCGTACTTTTACAGGATACCAAATTCTAGGACATAGGGTACCTAAATCAATATTAGATACAAAACACTTCGAAGATTTTGATATAAAATTCCTCTATGATTTAGTCACTGCTCCACAAAAGTTTAAACAAATTGAGATTATAACTCCACATAAATCCTTAGAAACAGACTATAAAAGAATTCTAAGCAAATAGAACTCAATTGAACATTGTTAGAATTGTTTTTTTGAGTTGATTTATTTTCTCAGTTGAATATTGAAAATTCTTCATTTCATCTATAGCTTTGAACATGTAGTCCTTAGCTTTTGATTTCTTGTCCAATTCAAAAAACACTCTCCCAATTAAAATAGATAATGCGATGATTTGATCTTTGTCTTTCTGCTTCTTGAAATGATTCAGAGCATTTTGGAAGACTTTTAAAGATTCTTCATATTTGGTTTGGGATACTAATAAGTGCCCTAAATCATTTTCTACTTCAGCTTTTTTATCAAGTACTTTAATTTTCTTATAAATTTCAATCGCTTTTTTGTATGCGTTAACGGCTCTTGCAGGATAGGCAGAATATTCAATTAAATCTGTTTGATAGGTAAGAGCAAGTTCTTTCCAGGAATCACCAAGTTTTTCTAAATCGCTCAAATTAGTAAAAATATCAGTGGCTTTAGCTAAGTACTGTTTGCTTTTTTTAAATTCTCCTTCTTCTCGGTAAATTTCTCCTAGAAGAAGAGCGCATTCGCCTATTTTTTGTGAATGATCCAATTCCTGGAATCTGCTTATAGCTAATGAATAAAACTGACGAGCTTGTGAAAACTGATTTATGTTGAAGTAAGCTGTACCTAATAATAATAATGTCTCGGCTGATTGCCCTTTGTTACCAATTGAGGAAAAAATCTCTTGGGCATATATGAGGTCCTTAATACAATTTTGAAAGTCCCCCTCTTGAAAATCTTTTTGTCCTCGAACAAAGAAATAATTCGCATTAGTCTCTTGATCTTTCATAATGGGAACCCCTAGCCACTACAATAATTCTTCCTAAGCAAGTACAGCCTACTTTAATATATACTTTCTAATAGTTTTATCCGCAAATAAAAATAAAGGAAAAAAAGTGACAAAGACTAACTCACAAAGAACAATGTTTTTTCTTCAAAGCTTTTATTTACTTTATCCCAGTCAATTTCTCGAGCAAGTGTTCTTTTTCCTGAGTCGATTATATTATTGACTCTTCTAGCATGTAAAATTTCATTTGCTTTCCTAATAAGTGATCTTCTTTGATAGCTAGGCTCAGGTCGTGCTACTGTCAAAGCAGTTTTTGCTTGCTTCTCAGCTAAGATACCAATTACCACCTTCTCTCCTTTGACGAATTCTACTAATCGAAAAATTTCAGGGTTCGACTTATTCTCAAAGAAAGCTTCTTCAGGAATTATTGATAGTATCTTTTCACTATAACTTACTGATATAAACCGTTTAGCTATTTCTAAAATACCAATCACTGGATCTAAGAATTCAGTAGGAAACTTAATGGGTGATTCAGAATAGAAGACTGTTGGCTGGGTTTGTTTCTGTTCAGATTCAATCACCCCACTAATAACAAAATCATCTTCTCTGAAGGAGTCGTAAACTTCTTCACCTATGCCAATACCAGATACACTGGTTAAAATCATTTCATCTAGAATCAGTCGAGACCAAGCATCAATTGGTATTGATTTCTTAATTGTTGATTTCCTAATTTTAGGTTCCTTTTTCTTTTTGAAAGCAGAGAAAAGTTTACCAAAGAAACCTGTAGGCTTGGGTTGTTCTTCAATTTCAATCTTTTCTTCTATAATCTCTCTTTCTTCCTTAACTCGATTGAAAACATCCATTTGAGGCAAATCTTTCTTGAATTTTTCAAATGCACTGATATCTTCTAATTTTAATTGTAGAAGGGCTTCAACTTCCTTGAGATTAATATCATCTAGAGGACTTAGTAATCCTACCCAACCTTCAGCTGTTGCAGTCTTAGCATTGACAACAAAAAAATTGATTTCTGAGGTTATTGATTCTAGCTTATTTGTAAATCTGATATATTTGAGTATATGAGGATAATCTCCACTCAGCAGCTTTGTAGTATTTTTGAATTCCTTGGTAAATTGTGCAGTCTTGAGTACTGGAATAATGGATTCAAATTTTTCACCTTTGGTTTCACCATCTTGCCATCTGAAATAATAAAACATTGTAGATTCTTTGAAATAAGGGATTGGAACAGCTGGATTTGGTTCTCCTTCTGTTTCAATAGCAAAATGTTTGGCAATAATCTGAGAGATAATTCCTGTTTGTTGTGATTCCATAATATCTCGAAGATTCACCCATTTTTCCAAGGATTTTGAGAAAATAGATTGGCACAGAGCAGTTTCCATCAAGAATGCAGCCCACCATATTGGAATGAATTGCATTTTTTCTCTTACAAAAACCAAAAGATGTCTGGTATAATAATCTGCAACTAATGCAGCCGCTATATGTTTGGCAACTCCACGATCAAGAAGATAGTAGAATCTCTTTCTCAATATAGAAGCAACTTTGAAAGAAAATGCTACAATATGTGTTAATTCATACCATGAATCTTCCTTAGGTAATGTCAATTTTTTCCAAAAATCAATAATTTCTTGCCTTCTTACAGAATCCTCTAGTTCAAACTTTACTTCAGAAGACATTATAATATAATCAGCGGTGTAAAGAGCAGAAAGAACAAGATTATTAGAGTTATCAAAATCTGTCTGGAATTCTTCTATGAGCTCTTTACTCATTATCTTATAACGTTCAAATAGAGGTTGAAGCTGATGAACTTTTGTCGCTTCTTGATACTCTTTCTCTAAAAATTGGTAAACAGCATCCTTCATTACAAATATGTTTACTAAGGATAAATTAAATCTATCGCAAGGGAAAGTTTATTTTTGAGCAAAAGAAAGTAGTTTTGCGTAGATAGTGATGTGGGTTTTACCGTTGGAGCGAAAGCTATGAAAATAACGGCACCTCTGAATCTGCGCTTTATTTACAATTTCAGTTTAGCCTGTTTATTTTGCTTGTTCCAGTAACGTTGGTAAACAAGACCAGCTTTAACCTGTATTGGCATTTTTTTAATTTTGTTAGCCCATTCTTTGACTTTCTTTATACTTTGTGAGAAAGCATCGTTTGATACTTCTACCATTTTCTGCAATACTTCTTCAGATATCTCCTCAGAAACTGATTCCATAATTTTCTCTGCTTCATTTATTAATTCTTTTTCCATTGAATCCCTTTCATCTTTGAAAACATTAAGTCTCTGTTGATAATCTTGGTTAACTAGTCTCTGGAACTTTTCATTAATCCACCAGAACCCATCAGGGTCATAAAGTCCATTAGATGTCTTCAATTTCTTGTTCAGACCAGGTTTAGGGAAGAAAATTGGTTTAAATGTGCTAACACAAGGCACTGATGATCCTGTCACCCAATGAACTTGAATATCCTTCATTATATGTGATACCAGAGATCCTGTAGTTTGATCTGGTATAATGAAATTTATTGCATGATGACAAGGACTTTTTGCTGTTGCTTTTGCTGAAGACCAAGTATCCTCTTTTTCAGAAGCGATGTTATGATTTCTAAATACTTCCATCACATCTTTTGGTGTAATTTTTCCTTTTTTCTTTAACATAAGTGCTGTTGTGCATTGATGTCTCTCCAGACCTCTAGCGAATTTATGCGACCTTGGACTCGATTCCATGAGGACATGATAAATCCTGAACTTCGGAATGAAATCTTTTGCAAAATTGAATTCTTTTTTTGATTTACTATAACCTTTCTCAACAGCATGTTGTATCAGGTCAGGATGAATTAAATCATATTCCTCTCCAATTGTAAATGTGTTTGAAATTGTTCTGACATCCTTAACCTTCTCTGCAATCCAGAACTTGTCAGCTGTTTCTAATACCCAAGCTTCATTCGGATCTGCTATAATGAAAGAATTATGATAGTCTCTTCCTTCAACACCATAGGAACATTGACCACCTTGACCATGTTTTTCCAAAAGTGAAGTTATAGTTTCAAGAGCTGTTTTTGCTGTTTTTGCTCGTTCTAAAGCTAACCTCATAAGATCCATACCTAACAAACCAGTATCGCGAATTGGTTCTTTACTCCAAACAGCTTCATTTCCTATTGTTACTCCAAATTCATTGGCCCCCATTTCACATCCAAACATCCAAAAGGGCTTTAGAAGAAGAACTTCATAGGTATGTTCAACTTGAGGTATTGAAATATATGTACATTTCACTTTGGAGTTCCTTTTATGCTTCTTTCCCAATTTGTATTCAATATTATGAGCTTCATTTGGAAGTCGATTAGAGGTTTTCCCTAATATGACACTTCCATCTTTTGTCGAATTGCCCACAGCTACAACAGTATCACACATTATAGCAAATATAAAAAACAAGTAATAAAAAAAGTTTTCACCGATTCACTTTTAGAATCGATGAATTAGATTAGCAATCGTTTTCATTCCAATAACAAAATCATCTATGAAGATATTTTCATTAGGAGCATGAGCATTTGCATTTGCATTACCACAGCCTATGGATATGCAGGGAACTCCTTCGAACAAGTACATTGGCCCCGATCCTCCAACCATTGGCCAGATGACTGGTTCATGATTCTCAATATCTTTAATTGTATCTACAACTTGTTTGGCAAAAGAATCATTGATAGATGTTTGAGCTGCAGGATAACCATCCCAACTGGTAATTTCAATATGTTGAAAACCATTATCATCCCAAAACTTACGAATCTTCGCAACTAAATCAGTAGCGTCTTGTCCAGGAACCAACCTAAAGTCGACTTTAGCAAAAGCTTCATTTGGAGTTACTGTTTTTCCGCCGGGTCCTTGATATCCACTCCATAAACCACAAATGTTGCATGTAGGCTCTAAGAAATATTTCTTTTTCATGTCCAATCCAGTAAGATTCAAACGAAAGTTGTCTACACCAAAATTTTCCTTGAACAAGTTTTCCTTCAAATTAAAATCTTCTATAATTTTCATATCTTCAGGTGAGGGTTCAGGGATATTATCGTAGAACCCAGGGACTAGAATTCTATCATTTCTATCTTTCAATGAAGCTAAAGCCCAACTCATTTCATAAGCAGCATTGTTAACAAATTGTGTATAACCACTGTGGACATCTCTTCCGATAGTATTGGTTTTCAAATGAAGATAAAGGATACCTTTAACACCCAAATACACTTCTTGAATACCGTCACCATCTCTTCCACCAAATTCCCAAATACAACCATCTGCATCATTAATGAATTTTTTATTGTTATTCACAAATTCTTCTAAATTGGGAGAACCAACTTCCTCTTCGCCTTCAATTACAAACTTGACATTAACGGGGGGTTTCCCAAAAACTTCATTATACGCTTTTATTGCTTGAAGTCTGCAAATTATCTCTCCTTTATTATCTGAAACACCTCTGGCAAATATTTTTCCGTTTCTAATGGTTGGTTCAAAAGGGGGAGAATCCCATAAATCTATAGGATCTTCTGGTTGAACATCGTAATGATCGTAGAATAGAAGGGTTTTGTCTGCTCCAACGTTCATTTCTGCACAGAAAACAGGATTACCTGAAGTTTCAGCGAGAAAATATGTAAATCCTGCTTCTTCAAAATATTTAGAGAGGAACTCAATTGCTTCTGGTCCACCTGTTTCTTTAGCAGCTATACTAGGAATCTTAAGTAGTTCACACAAAAGGTTGATTGAAGCATCTTTGTTTTGTTCAATTTTATTATATACTTCTTCCAAAGTCATAATTCTCAATTTTTGTTTAGATTATCCTCTTTAAAATTTATCTCATATATTAATAAAAACTCCTAGTATGATTCTTTAAGTTGATCCAGCCATCTTGTTTGAAGCTTTTGACAGTTAGGACATTTTCGATGGTTATCCAACCACATAATCATATGTAGTTTGTGAGCATACACACCACAACAAGGGGTTTGAACTATATCTTCTTTTTCAGATGGATATAACTCCAATCTACAGACCTTACAGCGTGGTCTGCTTGTACCACATGATGAACACTCTGCATCATTTAAACTTATTTTTTCACCACAGTTAAGGCATTCCAATTCTTCAACTTCAATAATTCCAATATCGAGTCTTGAGAGTTCTAAGGACAATTCCTTAACTAGACCTAGAAAAGCTTTCAAATCCTTAATGTTAGAAATATTTCCTGTTACATATTTCTGATTAATCATTAAATGTTCTACACTTTCGTAAACTGTTTCCAACTTCTGTTTAAATTCATCTTTTGCTAGAATCCCTTCTTTAACCACTGAATAACTGCTGATAATAGAATATTTGTTTTCTTCCCCAGCTTCATTCTTGTGGAGAGTCAATGAAAAATGTTGATATTTTTTGAGAATCCCTTCTAGTATCATTTCTTTATCAGAATATATGTGTAAAATAATTCCTGTGATAAAACTATATTTACTACTTTTTGAAAACATAAATACTAAACTAGGTTTAACTTCATCATAATACAATTTTATATTTGTTCCACCCATATCAACAATATCTTTTCGGATATTCTCTAGAAATTGTAGAGATTTCTCATCAAATACTTCTTGTAAACTTGGTCCTTTATCAAAGGAATCTTTGACTCTTGAAGATGTCATCATAAATTGGTAAATAGGACTTGCTACAGGAGGTGGATAATATTGAGAAACTGTTCTCCCCTTCTTCCCAAAGAATTTTTTCTTTCTTACTTCGTCATCATACATCACTTCAGCTGAGCTAATCATTATTCCAACTGGTCGTCCATATTCTGCTCCTGCGCCTTTATCTATATATCCTGGGCTTGAATATCTTGCAGTGTCTATATGCACACTTCTTGGAAGTTGATGTTCTCTTCCTACTCTCAAGAGAGCGTCAATTTCATTTCTTGTTTTTCTATCTGCTGTTTTTCTATTTAGTCTAATAATTATAGGAATAGCAATAACTAGAACCGCTTCGACAATTAGAAAATTATATACATTACTTAAGGAGAAAAATAATATTACAGAAGCTATTGCAACAAGTATAATCACAATTATTTCCAAATATCTTTTCTTAAACAATCCCAATCCTTTAATCTTTTTAGCACCCTTCTTCATCCTTAAGCTATAATATAAGCGGTTTTCTATATATAATATCTCATTAAAATGACCTCTGGGCAACAGAAAATGAAAAGTTTAAGAATTACATTCTCTTAATTTACTCATGCCTAAAAAACAGAAAAGAGATTTCAATTTTGATACCCTCTGTGTTCATGCTGGACATGATGTACTTGAAACAAAAACTATTACGCCACCAATCTATCAAAGTGTTGCATATCCATATGAAAGTGCAGACTATGCTGCTCAACTCTTCCGTTATGAGATTGAAGGATTTATGTATGGAAGAATGGACAACCCAACAAATAAGATGTTTGAAGATCGGTTAGCAGCTGTTGAATTAACTGATAAGGCTCTAGCAACCTCTTCAGGAATGTCCGCAATATTCATAGCTTGTTTGCATTTATTGGGTAAAGGTGAAGGATTCCTAACTCCAAGTAAGATCTATGGAGGTACTAATAAACTCTTTTCAGAAACTTTCCCAAAAATGGGTTTTAACCCAGTTTTTGTCAGTGATGCTTCCAACATTGAAAATTGGTCGGAGGCTATTAATGACAAAACCAAATTCCTTTATGTTGAATCTCCCTCAAATCCCAACTTATTCATAGCTGATATCCCTGCATTAGCGAAATTAGCACAAGAAAATAATTTACCTTTGTTAGTTGATAATACTGTTGCTTCCCCTGCTCTCCAACAACCAATAACACTAGGTGCAGATATTGTTATCCATTCAGCAACCAAATATTTGAGTGGAAATGCTTCTTGTATTTCTGGGGTTATAGCCGGTTCCGCAGATTATATTGATAAGATAAGAGAAAAAGATTACCGCAATATAGGTCCTTCAATCAGTCCTTTCAACAGCTGGTTATTACTTCTAGGTATGGAAACTTTAAGCTTGAGGATGAAGAAACATTGTGAAAATGCTTTAACTTTTGCTGAATATCTAGAAAATCATCAAAAAGTTGAATCAGTACATTATCCAGGATTAAAGAGTCATCCTCAGCATGAATTAGCAAAGAAACAGCTCAGTGGATATAGTTCCTTGTTGTCATTTGTAACTAAAGGGGAACTATTGGATGCGAAAAATGTTATTGATTCCTTTGAGCTGATAATACATACTGGACATTTGGGAGCAACTAAAACTCTAGCTACACATCCAGCATTTACAACTCATCAGCAACTAACTCAAGAAGAAAGAATAACCATTGGAATTCCTGATACCATGATAAGAATGTCAATTGGTTTGGAAGATATCGACGATCTAATAGAGGATGTAGACCAAGCTCTCTCAAAAATACGATGAAATAGTGGAAAAAAAGGGAGGGGAAAGAATTTAGAAATCAAAAGCGTTGATTTCGTCTAAAGTATTGTAAGTATTTTCAACAGCTTGGCGAACCTGCGATTCTGTCTTTGCACCAGTACATACAAGATTTCCAGATTGGAATAAGAGAAGAACGGTTTTAGGCTCTGCTAGTCTGTAGATTAATCCGGGAAATTGTTCAGGTTCATACATGGAGTGTTCTAACCATAATGCTGCTAATTCAAGGTTTATTGTTCTATGATTGAAATGACCAGATGCTACAATATTTTGAACTATTATTTCTGGATCTTCATCTATCTTGGTTCCTACAGTTCTTAGGATTTTGGTCATTTGCACAACTCCCTCATGAACCATCTCAGTGGATTTAGCACCGGTTAAAACTAATTTTCCAGAGCTGAAAACAAGACTAGAAATCTTTGGCTTTTTTATTTTTAATATTAGTCCTGGGAAGGTTTCTGGATTATAACTTACAAATAAATCGTCATCATCAATGAGTGTTTGATAAGCAGTAACTAAATCAATTGTTGTAAAAAGATTGATACTTGCTACAACGTTTTGGATTACTATACCATAATCTAATTTTGGTGTCATTTTATCCCATCTATCCTTTATATATTGAGGCAACTAATTAACAACTATTTAAAAAGCTTTTTATCTCAAGTTTATTGAAATCGCTCTCTGTTGCATCTAGATGACTTTTACGCACCTTTCTGATATAGACCATGTTTTATTGAGTATTTAAAGGAAGATTTCAACTAATCTTTGCAGTCACACTTAATATCCAGTATTTTTTGTGCTATTATATTCTTCATTATTTCTTTGATTGTGTCTGTTTTTTCCTTGAAAAGTCTTACAACTTCTTCATGTGTAATTTTTTCTTGCATTCCTGCACCATAATTTGTGATCAAACATAATGTAGCATAACACATTTTTAGCTCTTTGGCTAGAATGGCTTCAGGAATTGTAGTCATCCCTACTACCGTTCCTCCCATCTTTTGGTACATGATTATTTCAGCAGTTGTTTCAAATCTTGGTCCATCTGCACAAATATGAACCCCTTTTGTGTGCACCATCCCACCTATTTCTTCTACAGCCCTTATGTATTGTGTTCTCAATTTTGGACAATAGGGATTTGTATAATCTAGATGTACAACACCTTGTCTTGAGGTTCCATCACTAAAGTTGATTTTTGTTTGACCATCATAATATGTTAGTGGCCTATGTTTTGTCATATCTATTATCTGATCAGGAACAACAAAATCTCCTGGTTTAATGCTTAGATCAATGGAACCCACAGCATTAGTTGCAAAGATTTTTTTCACTCCTAGACTATAGAGTGCATATATGTTTGCTCTATAATTGA
>JAGLOH010000110.1 GCA_023139025.1 Candidatus Heimdallarchaeota archaeon
TAAGTCGACAAGATAATGTGCAACAAAACAACTACTTGCTAAAATAGTTAACTCAGGATAGAAATTAGTCAATCCAAAGATGAGATAACTGAATCCGCAGATCACAAGAACACCAAAAGGTTCATGCAACCAAGTATGATAAATGAACTCATCTCTTTCATCTAGTGTTTGGAAATATACTTTGATTAGTTTTGGAATATTCCAAATTTTGATTTCCTTGAAATTTTTTCGATAGTAAAAAACATGGTCGTAGTCTACAAGAATTCCAAAAACAAACATGACAATGAGAAGTAACCAAATAGGTATATCATGATAGAATTGAACAAATATCAGCCCAATTAAAACAGAAACACTACCATGAGTCACAGCATCCATTATGCATTTCAATTAGATGTGATAGTTAAAAATTTTATCGTAAACCTTTTCTCAAAGTTTATTTAAAAGGAAAGTAATATAACTTTAATGGATTGCAGTACGTTTGATAAAATCATATCTACACCTTCTCTAGGAGATTCAGCTAGACGGGAAGCACTTCAAGATTTAATAAAAAACGGCTGCTTAACTTCTCTCTTTGGGCATGCTCAAACCTCTTCAAGGATTGATTGGGTAAGAAATTATTCACTTTTAGCTCTTACTAAATTTGCTTCAGTTAATACAGCTGCTGAGGAAGTTGCAATTACTTTACAAGATGATGAAGTGTTACTAGATTATTCATTAGACAAGGAAAAACTAAAACTAAAAGCTGCAAAATTACTTTTTCTTTTCATAACTCTTGAAAATAAACCAAGAAAATTCAAAAAAATTGCTCTAATGGGATTGATAGTTGGAGAACATTGGAACCATTGTTATGAACTGGGAGAGGATCCTAATATAGAAGAGTGGATTCAACGAACTATTCAATCCGCTCTTAAAACAAAAAAATAGAGAAAAAAAAGGAAATTAGATGACTAATTGTGCTTTTTCCTTTGTGAGTTGTTCAGCTTCAGCTGCAGCCTCTTTGAAAATTGATATTTGGAATCTATTATGAAAGGGTGAAATTTTTGAGGCCCATTCAGAAACTTTGTAAAGAGGTTTAGCCATGAAACCCAATCCTTTCACCATTTCTGTTGCTGTCTTTAGCTCTCCTAACGTGTTGTCATCAAATGCTCCAAACCAACTTGCTATGAAAGCATAAAGATACAACCCAAATATTGTTCCTATTAGCAAAATCACAACTGAAGTGATGATTTCACCTCGCCAAATTAATCGGAATAATCCTTCCATAAGACTACTCTAATTTGAGCAATTCACGTTTAAGCTGAGAAATCCACCACATATCCTTCTGCTTCTAGAAAATCTTTATAGCTAGTAAGAATCGCATTTCTAAGAAATGCTACAGTTTCCTCATTAAGCGAATGAATCATTATTTCTCTTAGAGTTAAGAAGAATTTTATCAAAATCTCATCAAAAGCTTTCATTCTTTCATTTGCATGAATAAATCTGAATTCATTTATTGGGCGACCTTTCTCTTTTTCCCACTCTCGGCATGTCTGTTTTAGAACTGTCTCAATTCCAGTTCTATTCGTGCTTGGCATAGCATTCATAACACATTCGAGGAGTTTTTCAAAGATTTCCAACTGTCCCTTATTGAGCATAATCTTTCTTGATTTAATTATAATCGCATTGAGTTTTCCTTGTTCAAGCTCAAAACTTATACTCATTATATTATAAATTTGATTGCTCATCTATAAATATTTTCAAATCATATGCTATTTCACAAAAGAAAGTTGGAAATTTGCATAGATATCACATGACAAACAATTTTAAATTACAAGCACCTAACCTATCGTATGACCGTTCATTTTACCAAGCCAGGTGATTATTCTGAAGAAATATTTACTCTGGTGAAAAAGCGACTAGAAAAGGGGGATATTAACCAAGTTATTATAGCTACAACCTCAGGAAATACTGCTTTAAAAGCAGTTAAATCCCTCGCAGGCGTTAAGTTAATAGCAGTCACTCATCAAGCTGGATTTCATGAACCCGGTGAAATGGAAATTCCTGCTGAAGCAATTCAAGAACTTGAATCTAAAGATGTAACAGTTGTAACTGCTACTCATGTTTTAGCTGGTGTTGATAGAGCAGTTAGGAAAAAACATGGTACGTGGTTGACAGCTGAAATTATGGCTGAGACTCTGAGAATATTTGGTCAAGGTACTAAGGTTTGCGCAGAAATTGTTGCTATGGCAGCAGATGCTGGCGTCATTTCCATGAACGATGTAATCGTTATCGGGGGAACCGGAAAAGGAGCTGATACTGCATGGGTTGTAAAACCTGCTCATTCCAGTACTTTTTTCCACATGAAAATGAAAGAATTGTTATGTAAACCAGAATGAATCAGTTGGCGTAAAGAAATGGAGTTTAACATCACTCAAGTAGATTGGGTACGAGACATAATTGCTCTCCTAGTTATTATTGTAACAGTTAACTCTATTTTCGTGCTTAAAGCATTAGGATGTAAAAGGTGGCAGATAAGAAAGATAGGTCATATGATTTTGTTTACTGTTGCTGCGTTCTTTCCATATTTCTTCAATAATCTATTTGATATTTATGTGTCAGTACTATTAGCTCTAGGACTTTTCTTATTTCTTTCAGCTATACCACAAGTTCAGTATCTTCAGAGAATATTCAAGATGTGTTCAAGAGAGGAAAGAAATCCATGGGAATTGTTTTTTAACTCAATTTTTACTTCTATAACACTTTTAGTCCTTCTTTGGTTCTTCAAAGATGAAGCTCTTTTGTTCATTTTTACAGCAGCATATCTGACAATGAGTTTAGGTGATGGTTTGGGTGAAATGATAGGTAGACCCTTTGGCAGAATTAAGTATAAAATCTTTTCAGAGAAAAGCTTGGAGGGGTCTTTAGCAGTTTTTGTAGGAACAGCTATTGCCGTTACAATTTCTCTCGCAGTTAACTCAATGATTATGTTACCTGGAGTATGGTGGAAAATTCTTGTAACAGCTGTAGTTGGAGCAATTGTTGAAGCTTTGAGTTACAAATTCCTTGATAACGCTACACTTCCAGGTATTACGGTGCTAATGCTCTATTTACTCTTCGTTTTGTGATTATGCAAGTTTCTTTGCTTTAAGGAGATATGTTGATTTTGTCAATCTCTCCCATTCTACAGTAAAATTATATTTCTTACACATTTCTTCAAGACTTTGAGGCGAAAGAAATTTGCTTCCAAAGAGTAAAATTTTTTCAAATAAAATAATAAAGAATGTTTTCCAATGCTTAGGATCAAATTCTCTGATTATCAAAAGACCTTGTGAGCTTAGTATTTTAGAACACTGTTCAATTGTTTCATTTTGCATTTTTATGTGGTGTAAAGTGTCATTTGCAAAAATTTGGTGAATTGAATCTTTGCGAAAAGGCAAAGTTTCCCCTACACCTTGCACAAGCATAATACTTGGCGATTTATTTTTAGCTTGACTTAACATTTCAAAGGATCTATCCAAAAGAATGCATCCATTTACATGGGACTCAAACGCAACAGCTACTCTACCTGTACCACCACCTAAATCTAAAATTGGTTTGTCTTTGATTAAAGTAATGTTACCTAAAATAGTGTTTAGGTCAAAGGGAGGGATGATTTTATCATAGTTTTTAGCAATCCTAGAAAATAAATCCATAAACTCTAAAAAAAGAGCTTACATATAAATAAATGTAAAAAAAGGAAAGAGAAAATTAGCAAACCTCTGTTGGCCATTCTTCATCTTTATACCAGTAGGGTTTTCTGATCATTCCAAAGGCATTATGAGCTGCTATTGCTCCTTGAGCTACTGCAATCACAATGAGTTGATATACTGAAGCTATATCTCCTATAGCAAAAACTCCAGGAACGTTTGTTCTCATCTCTCTATCAACAAGAACATATTTTCCATCTGTTTCAAGGCCAATATCTTCAAAAATCTCTAAACTAGTTTTTAGACCAACAGCTAGAACACATTTATCAATTTCTACAACTTTTTCTTCTTTTGTTTCAACTTGTTCAAGTATTGCTCTTTCTAAGTTTCCTTCACCCTCTAGAGCTTTCAATTGATGTAAGTAGATTATTTCAGCTAAATTATTGTCTACAATTTCCTGAACTGTTGTTTCAGCTGCTCTGAAGCTATCTCTTCTATGACAAAGATAGATTTTTTTAGCAAGACCAGATATGGTTCTAACAGCATCAATTGCTGTATCTCCTCCACCTACAACTAGAACAGTACTTCCTTTGAAGCGATCAGGATCTGTAACAAAGTTGTACAATCCTCTATCTTTTCGTTTGAACTTATTTTCTCCTGGAACACCTAATTCAGCAGGTCTTGAACCAGTAGCAATGACTATACTTCTAAAGTTATAGCTGTTCTCATTTGTTATGATTGTGAGAAAATCATCCTTTTTCTCAACTTTAACTACTCTTTCGTCAATAATTTCGGCATTTACTTCTTTAGATTGAATAACAAATTCATCAATTAGTCTTTTTGCCAAAATACTAGGGTTACCTGGATAATTTTCAACTATTTTTCGACCATAAAGTGTAGTGACTATACCCCCCAATCTAC
Source organism: Candidatus Heimdallarchaeota archaeon (assembly GCA_023139025.1). GTDB lineage: Archaea > Asgardarchaeota > Heimdallarchaeia > Heimdallarchaeales > Heimdallarchaeaceae > UBA460. The sequence goes on from JAGLOH010000110.1 coordinate 4,587, forward strand.
CTCCTTCAAAGACAGTTACTTTAAGTCCTTTATAGGCAGCAATGATGGCACAACCCATACCGCCAACTCCACCACCTATGATCCCAAGATCTCCATGAAACATATCATCTGATGACATAAGAGCTGAAAATCGTTCTTATTAATAATCTTTATGAACTGGACATGTTTAGGGTAAAAATATAATAACCTTGTGGGAATAAATTTCCTATAATTGTTGAAAAGTGGTAGTTTTGGAAAATAAATATGCGCAGAATTTGGAATTTATTAATGATTCCCCTGTTTGTATTTTGATTTTTCATGGACTATCTGGTACTCCTATTGAGATGAGACATTTAGCAGAATCGTTTTCGAAACAAGGATATGATGTATTCGTACCAATAATACCTTATCATGGGATTTCTTTTGACCATCTTCTTGAGCTAAAAGACCCCACAGAACTTTATGAATGGGGAAAGGAACTAATTTTTCAAAAAAAACAAGAATATGATAAGCTTATTGTTTTCGGATTCTCATTGGGAGCAGGGATTACTTTTGTAGCTGAGACTAGTAATCCCACAGCTGATGCTTATATTGGTATAAGCACTGGTGGAATATTCTCTTGGATGTTAAGGTTGTTCTCTTTTGTCTATAGGTTCATTAAAATTAAATCAATTCCTTTTTCTTTACCAAGTGGCTACGACAAAACGTTGGTTGATGAAGAATATCTAGAATGGAAAATGGAAAATATGAATAAAATGCCAATGAGCGTTTTGGTACATGCAGTTCGTCATTCCAAGCACTTGAAGAAGATAGTTAAGAAACTAGTTACACCTGTTTTAATCATTAATGGAGTCAAAGACATGACAACTAGTAAGAAAGCTACTACTTATGTTGTTAAGAATGCATCTTCAAAAATAAGGAAAGGATTTCTTGTGAAGGATGGTGGTCATTTGCTCCTGAGTACTGGATTTTTTGACATAATTTTCGAAGAAATAATGATTTTCATCCATCAGGTTCTAGAAAATGATCAAAAAGAAGTTGAATATCTAGGAGAACTCTCTTTAAAATAAATGAATTTACATTTTCAATAAGTTTTTTTTTACTTTGTGTTAAAACTAACACAAGAATAGTTAATACATCAAGAATAGTATACTTTAACTAAAAAACCAGGATGTTAAAGGTAATGTTCAGTAAAAAAATCACGATAATTATAAGTACTAGTTTGTGTGGTGTTCTTGCAATAACAGGTCTTCTAATTTCTCTGCCTTATATTATGAATCCAAGGGAAAAAATAGATTTTCACCCAGATCCACTGCTAGCTGGAACAGCATCTACTTACCAAATCAAAAAAACAATTAGTACTTCGTTTGGTTCTTATTCTCCTCTTCATATTGATATTACTCCCAATATAAAACCAACAATAATTGGTAATAACTTGGGAAATGTAGACAAACAAGGTTTAGAAGTTACACCCCAGATGAAGGAATTCTTAGAAACGTATGGTTTTGTGATTGTTGATGAGGGATATGAAGACATCTATCACATTTATGATGGAAAAGAAATTCCTAAGTTTATAACTACTGATTTATGCTTGCATGCTTATCATGTTCTTTATGATATTAGTCTGCGAATTTTAGAAGGAGAAAGATTCTTCTTTGATTTCGAAACTATGCTACTATCTCTTCGAGGTGCACAAATTGCTCTTAACTCAACAGTTACAGAGTCCTCAGTACATGAAGCATTGAACAAAAATATTGCTTATCTTTCTGTTATGCTTTATCTTCTTAATGAGACTAATACAATTCCTGTAGAAGTTGAAGCTTTAACAATTGCAGAACTTAACTTGATAAATGGTAGTGTAGGTGACTACTCAGCTATATTTGGATATATGGAAGATTATACTCAGTATAAGGTAAGGGGCCACTATACTAGAAATGAACTTCTAGGGAATTATTTCAAAGCAATGATGTATGCTGGAAGGATGAGTTTTCTTACCCAAAGTCCTGAGGGAGACCCTGATATGGGTATTAATCATACAAGAATGGCACTACTACTTATATCAAGTTTCAATGAGACAATTTCAACTTCTAATGTTTGGGAATATTGGGATCGTCTATATGAACCAACTGTCTTTTATGTTGGTGCAAGTGATGATCTCACAGCTGAGGAATATTTTCAGATTTGGCAAAATAATGGTGCTCCTTCTGGTGATGCATTATCGGATAGAATCTTAATTGAGACAATTATCGAGGAAATTCAATCTTATAGAAAACCAAGAATCAACTCTATGTTTGTTTATGATGATCAAGAAGTAGAAAATGTCACACAGGGTTTCAGACTTATGGGTCAACGATTTATTCCTGATTCTTATATCTTCCAACAACTTGTCCATGATGAAGTATATAATAGATTAATGCCTACCGGATTAGATGTTTTTTCCGTTTTTGGAAGCCCCAGAGCTGATTATTATATGGAAAATGAAAATCAGCTTTATCCAGGATATACTGATCAAATAAACAAACTCA
>JAGLOH010000111.1 GCA_023139025.1 Candidatus Heimdallarchaeota archaeon
TGGGATTTTGTTTCCAGCGACAATATTCCTGGACCAGAAGTTGCTGATCCCATTCATTGGCATGCTACTTTCATTTCAGGTATCATAGCCGCTCCACTTGATGGAATTGGTGTAGCCGGTGTTGCCCCTAATGTGACTATTATGGATATCAGAGTTCTTGATTCATTAAATTATGCAGGAACAACTCTAGACGGATTCGGTGACGCCATACGTTATGCTGCTGATAATGGTGCAGACGTCATCAACTTAAGTCTTCATTATTATTCAGAAAGTGAATTATACCATGATGACATCACATATGCCGTAGCTCAAAACATTCCTGTAGTTTCTGTAACTGGAAATACCCTCCTATCATCTGGAGGAGGAAGATACTATCAATCATTTCCTGGAGGGTATGATAATGTGATCTCAGTTGGTGCAACCAGCTACTGGGGAGATAAAGCAGATTTCAGTAATTTTGGTCCATGGACTGAACTTGTTGCCCCCGTTGGTGATCAAGGAATCAATAATATCAGAAGCACTTTTCCACCTGATGCTTATTCAACTGGATGGGGTACATCTTTTGCATGCCCACAGGTTGTAGGGGTTATTGCCTTAATGAGATCTATTAACTATACTATGTCTGTTAGTGAAATTAGAGAGATTCTTCATGAAACAGCTGATGATTTAGGTGATGAAGGAAAGGATGATTTATTTGGGTATGGAATGGTAAATGCAACAGCAGCTGTTCTTGAAACGTATTATAGAGTATTTGGCTATCCAACAACTACAAAAACTAGTGCACCATTTGTTCTACTTAGTTTTGCTGTTCTAATACTTGTTGCCATACCAATAACTGTTAAAAAATTCAAAACAATGAAGAAGTAGAAATAACTTCTTCCCTTTAGCTTTTTCTATTTCATAGATGTCAGGTTGAATATAGAATTTCAAAAGCTTTAGGAATATTTTCTTCACTAATAGAACAAAATGCAACTCTGATTCCATTCAATCCATTTGATGTATTTACAAACGGTACGGTACCTAAACCTTTCTCGAGAAGATTTGAAGAAATTTCAGTAGCTGGTTGTTGACTCTTTATGAGATAATAACCAAAGAAACCAGAGTTGAATTTAACTGGTTTTAAGATATTATCTGTTGTCTCTTCTCCAAGTTTCTTAATTAGCTTATACCTACTAGATAAAACTTTAAGATTTCTAGCTTTTTCTTTCTGTATATTATCGTTCTTTTTCGGATCTATTAGAACATTTGTTATAGCTTCTTGGATTCCTCTGGGGGCACTTGAAGTATTGGTTCGTGCTGATTTAGCCATTAATTCTCTGATTTGGGCTTTTTCATCTTCATCTTTCTCTAACCCAAAACCCACTGTTATTGCACCTAGTCTTGCACCATAAGCACAATAACGTTTTGAAGCTCCATCAATTTTTACTGCTAAAACGTTTTCATTAAGTCCTACTAAATAAGGGAAAATAGAATGATTTACAACATCATTTTCATAACAGTAGTTTTCGTAAGCATCATCCAATAATAGAATAGTTGGTATAGTTATGCTTTCTAATGTTTTTTGTAATTCTTTTACTTGATCTAAAGTAGGACTGATCCCTGAAGGATTGTTTGGGAAATTGAGATAAACACCTATCTTCTTCTCTGTTTTTTGAAGACTTATTAATTTCTCATTCAGATCTGTAAGAGAAAGATTTCCTTCTTGATCAACTAGCTGATAGGGTATTTCTTCTAGCTGTTGATTCTTGAAAAATACATTGTCTACATTCCCCCATCTTGAATTAGGTGCTAACAATTTGTCACCTAAATCGAAGAAGACTTGACCAGTTAACATTAATCCTCCTGTTAAACCTCCGCATGCAGTTACAGGAAGAGTTGACAATTCCTCTGTTTTCTTTCTCATTCCTACTGGATAACTTTCTAAAGTATCTCTTTTCCATGCTTGAACAAAAGCATATTGTCCCCTCATGTTTGCATAAGCGAGTAATTGATCTCCAGTTAGCTGCCGAAGTTCATCGAACAGTGTAGGTAAAACCATTAACTTCCCGTCATCTTCAGTTGCAGTTCCTGTTGTAGCATTAATAAAATCTGGATTTTCTTTAGCTCGTTTCTTAGCTTTTAATCCCCAAGCTATAGTACCAGCTGAAAGGTCTACATTATTCTCCAGAAACTGTCCTTTTTTTGATAAATATTTTTCTAGAATCATAGTTGAAATCAAGATTAATTTCAAAATTTAAACATTGAGTATGTTACATGTCTAATAAACTCTACAAGCACATCTATCGCTTTCAAAATAGTCTTCAATCTGAAAAGCATGCCATCCTTCATGACCTAAATCTCTTTTTCTATAACCAAATAGAGATTTAACTGATATGCTACTGCCATCTTTCCATTTAAATCCAGAATCGAAATTCCACTGATCATCTGATAAACTTTCGATTTTCTCAATTAATTTAGTGAATGAATTCTTCCATTCATCAATTATTTCTTCTACACTTCTAGATTTTCTTAAAACAACTTGAATCTTGTTAAATTCTTCCTCATTCTTTGTCCTGAACCAGACATCGTTTTTATCTAGAACTATTCCTATAGACTTTGTTAGTTCCTTATTCCACGCAGCTAAATGTGCAAGAATATCTTTAATGTTCCATGCTTTTACAATATGATATTGAACTAGTTCCTCTACATTGAGTGAGTTGATGACAGAATTCATTCTTTCATGCTCTTCTTTCAGAAATTCTCTAGTTTTTTCTTTATCCATTCCAATTGAAATAAAATGTATTCTACTTTAATTCTTTTCTTTATCGCTAAAATAAAGATTTATTAGCCTATTTCTTTTAGAGAGAGTTAAGCGAGGAATCTTAATGGACGTAGTTTTATATAAAGGAACTATACAGAAATCAGAAGTTAAATTTGGTTTATTAACAAAGAAAAAAGCTCTTGTCTTCGAAAAAGGAGGGAAATATCTAATTCCTAAAGACAGACAGAAGAAAGCTATCGATTTACCAGACGATATTGATTTAAGCAAGATTAAGAAGAATACTAAAGAAACTACAAAAGCAATTGAATTTTATTTATCACATCCTGAATTATCTACATCTACCTATTGTGCTTTTCTTATAGAATATTACATGGGAGAATTATCTAATAAGGATGCATTATTTGAAGAATTAAATGAGGAAGGAAAAGCTCTTCTTCTACCAATTTATGAGAAAATTCTCAAATCAACTTACTACAAGAAGGGGGCAAGTTATGCTGATTATTACAAGGAATCCAAAGTTATCACAAGATTTGCAATGATGGATTTTGAATTGATTTTTGGAACTTTGATTAAGGATTTTGATAGTTTCTTGTTCAAAGGAACCAAACCTGTTTCTATTTATCCACTGAGATATTCAACTAGAGAAGTAACAGAAGAAGACCTAGAAAAAATGCAATCAATTCATTCTCAAAATATAGCTAAGTGGTTTGAGTGGAGGAAAGTACTGAGAAAATCTCCTTATCTATATAACTTCATGATTCACTGGGTGTTTCAAATTTTAGAATCACTTTATCCTGAAGATCAAGAGGATATAAAAGGAACAGTTGAAGATGCTGAAAGAATTGAGATTTTCTCCAATCCTGAAGTCCGTTATTATTTGGTTTTGCTTGCTTCAAGAGATACAGAAGATTTCTCAAAAGTTACTTTGAACAAACACATTCTTTACTACTTCTCAATGCAATTCTTATTCGATGAACACGATCTATCATTTAAGAAATATAAACAAATAACAAGTTTTGACTATCAAGATATTTTCATTTCTATGGCAAATATCTATGCTTCTATGCCTTTCTTCACAAACTTCAATCCTTTATTTTCAATGATAGCAGGAGGGTTAATTGAGTGGATAGATCAAGGATTAAGTTTCCAAGCAATGCGTGGAAATTCTCAAATGGATCCTTACAACATTATACCAAATGCTCTTTCTTTTCTACTTGCAATTATAAGTTCTAAAGCTAAAAAGCTTAAGGATAAAAAATATCTTCTTGCCAAAGCTTTAGAGAAGATTTTGACACCAGAAATTCTTAAAGAAGGATTATCGTGGGTTAAACAATCTCAATTACTGATGCAGGGGGGAAACCCAACTCAAGAACCTCCTGAAGTTACAGATAAGGATGTTGAAGAAAAACAAAAAGAAATTGAGGAAAAACTAAAAGCTTACATCAAAGAATTAAAGGTTGCTCCTGTTAAGAAAAAAGAATACAATCTTGTAATCGAAGAACTTGGAATGGTTGATGTTAATTTTGAAGGAATAAAAGGAGCTAGAGATAAATACCTAAATATTGATGCCAAACACAAAAAACATCTCAGTGATTTTCAAAAAGATTTTCTACTATCAGTTCAGCTATTCGAAAAGGATCCAGAAATACTGAATGCTATCTCTAAATTGTTTGATTTCATTAACAGCTACATTATGCTTGGTAATAGTTCAGCATTGTTTGGACTTTCCTTACTACTCTGGATGATATCCATCAGCAAAGCAGGTTCTCTTGATTGGTTAAATCTTACTGAACCTATAGCAATGAAGCCTAAAGAGGAATGTGATAGTTTAGTAAAAATCTGTGTTAGGTATAATACAGTTCTAACAGGATTCAAAATAAAGGGTTATCCGTTAATAGAAACAACAGCTCCAACTTTAATTGCACAAACTAGTCAAAACTTGAGTGAACTACTACTAGCTAAAGATATTTCTAAAGAGAAAAAATACCCTCTCTATGAGTCAATTCTTAAGAATATGGAGACAGTGTTTAGCTAGTCTTTTTTTCTTATTTTTTTAAATTTCAGTACAAATAAAAAGTTTATAAGTCGGATTCAGTTTCTTCGTCTCAATGCCAATTCACTATCTAGGAGAACTTTCCATAAGAGTTGGAATAATCTATGCTGGTATAGCAGGAGGTTTTTTTCTCCAAAGGTTATCAAAAGCGGAGAAGATAGGAAAATGGCTTCTTTTTGTAGGTATTTACATTCTTTCTCCAGTTCTTCTAATTACAGTTTTTCTAGATATGGATACCGGTTCTTTAACTAGTCTTAACTGGTGGTTTATAGCTCTTGTTACAACTCTCGGTATGGCTTTTTCAATGATTATAGATTGGTTGATGATAAGAAAAAAAGATCTTTCGAGTAAAACAAAAGGTGCAGAAATTAATACAACAGGTTTTATGAATGCTCTCTTTTTTCCATTCCCAATAATCATAGGAATCTTATCAGGAGATATGAAAGCAGAAGGCTTACTAGCTGCTTCAATTTATCTAATTGTACAGACTTTCTATCGTAATACCTTAGGTGTTTATTTGGGGTTGCATTATGGTTCTACAGAAGACAAATCAGTTTGGAAGATTTTCAAAGGATTGCTTCTATTTCCACCAACTATCGGAATGGTAATTGGTTTAATACTCCGATTCTCAATTGGTCAAGTGACTATTGGACATCATCTTGTAGATTTCATAAATTACAGCATCTCAAATCCTAATCTGTTAAACAAAGTCTCATTAGGACAATTCTCAATAGGTGACCATATAGCGGTAACGGTTTTTCAAGATGTAACTATGGTGATAATGTTAGCTCTAGTAGGTTTGAGCTTTAAATTACCCAAGAAAAATGAATGGAAAGAGGTTGCTCTCTTTAGAAACAGTTTTGCTCGTTTTGGTGGAGGATTACTTGTTGTTTTAATAATTTTCTTCTTACCTGTTCCTCTAGGAATGAAAATTGCAATGGTTATTCAAAGTATGGCCCCTCCAGCAGTTGCAAATACTGCTTATTCAAAGTACTTCAAACTTGATGAAGTTTTAACAAGTCGCTCAATAGCTTTGCTAACTCTTATAGCGTTGGTATTTTTACCTGGAGAAATAGCTTTACTCGTTTGGTGGATGGCTTAAAATATGGTCATTCAAAACATTTTATAAGCTCGTTAATGTTTGAGCTGATAGCGTCTAAACTCATGAGGAATCATTAATGAAAAAGGATGTTATAATTCGGTTTGTTGGTAGTGCTGGAGATGGTCTAGTATCAATAGGGATACTTTTCAGCAAGATTCTCAAGAAGCACAATTTCAATATTTTAGGTTTTAGAAGTTATCAATCTGTTATCAGAGGAGGATACAACACTTATCAAATCAGAGCTTGCAATAGCAAAGTTCTCTCTGTAGGAGAAGAAGCTGATATAATCTTTCTACTGAACAAAAAAGTAGCTAAGCTTCACAAACTAACTGAAGGGTCTAAAGCTATGGTTATTTATGATAATGATTCTTTCGATTTGGAGGATCTGGATTATCCTGAAGGTATTAAGAAACTCCCGATTCCTTTAGCTGCTATAACCAAGGAAATATCAAAGCTAAGAATTTTGAAAAATATTGTAGGATTTGGAGCAATTAGTCAAATTTTGGGTTTAGATGAAACTTTGATTAAAGAAGTAATTTTTGAGCAATTTGGTTCAAAGGGAGAGGAAGTAATTTTCACAAACTATGAAGCCTTAGAAAAGGGAATTAAATATGCAGAAGACAACAACTGGCCAGAACTTTGGGAAAGACACAAGTATGAAAAAGCCCAACAAATGATTATATCTGGAAATGAAGCACTCGCTTTAGGAATGCTTTCTGCTGGATTGAAATTTTATTCTGGGTACCCAATGACCCCAGCAACATCAATTGTACATTATCTGACTAAGTATCTTCCAAAACTTGGTATAATTGTCAAGCAAACAGAAGATGAGATCGCAGCTATTGGTATGGCAGTTGGAGCTTCATATTGTGGTGCAAGAGCTGCAACTGGAACTTCAGGTGGAGGTTTCAGTCTTATGACAGAAATAATTGGTATGGCAGGTATTGAGGAGATTCCTTTAGTTGTTATTAATTCTCAAAGAGCTGGACCTTCCACAGGGATGGCTACAAAAACTGAACAAGCTGATCTATTCCAGGTATATGGGGCAAGTCAAGGTGAATTTCCTAAAGTTATCATAGCACCATATGATGTAGAAGATGCGTTTAATGTAGGGATTGAAGCTTTAGAAATAGCTGAAAAATACCAAGTTGTAGTTATTGTAT
>JAGLOH010000112.1 GCA_023139025.1 Candidatus Heimdallarchaeota archaeon
CCCTAACTTCATTTAAGGATAAAACGTGTTGATCTATCAATTGCAAACCACTCTCATTTAAATCATTAGCTAAGTTTCGAACAGTATCTCTTGCATCTTGGAGAGGAGCCTCAACTAACTTTTTCCCTTTACCCAATTTCATCATAGTAGAGCCTTCTAGACCATTTAAAGCTTCAGCAATTTTTGAAGACAAAAAGTTTGTCTGTCTGTCGATTTGTTCAACACTTCTTCTAAGCTCTTGAGTCTGTTTAATCTGGTCAGAGAAAATGTTGTTTACTTCAGAAGAGAGTTCTTCAACTACTTTTTTCGATTCTAAGTTCCATGCACTATAAGATTCTTGCCAAATTCTATTATAATTCTCGAGGAAGGATTCTTGAGTTTCAGTCACATCATTAACAAGATCTTTGAGTGCATTATCCAAATCCGGAGCTAGTTTTTCTAGAAATTCCTTATGATTCTCTGTATGTGAACCTAAACCATTGTTAATAATCTGTGTTAGATTTTCAAAAGAACTTTGTATTTTTTCTTCAGTTGTTTGGACTAAAACATCACTATTATGTTTTGCTGTGTGATGGAACTGTTTTACAAAAGCATTAAGTTCTTGCACAAAAGTTTCCAACTGTGTAGAAAACAGGAAGGGCTGATCCATTACTTGAGTCAGATACCCAGTTACTTCTTGTTCTGTTTCAGTTATGAAATCAGAAGCTGAGTTTTCAGTTTGTTCGCTATGCTCAACATATTGCTGGAATAGCGCTTCTACTACTTGTTTAATTAAACCACTAACTACGTGAATGTCAAAAACAGAACCTTCACCAGTTAATTCTAAAGTCCCTCCAAATTTGGTTTTCTTTTCTCTATACTCTTCCTTTGCACCTTTTAAGGCATTTATTACTCCATCTAAGGAGTACAAAGCGTCTTTTTCTATAATTATGTATTCTTTAAGAAAGGGGAGCATAGCAAAGTACTGAGGGGTTTTTCCTGCTGTTTTCTTCAAGAAACCCAATTCTTCCAAATTCTTAACTGATTGAATGAGGGTAAGGGGATCTAAACCTGTTACTACTAGTAATTCACCTATAGTTACTTTTCCTAACCCAAGTGTAGCAGAATACACTTTTATATCAATTTCATTAAAACCTATACGAGTTAACAGTGGGGGTAGTATCTCGATTCTTGACATATTATCAGCCTTTTTTTAACTATACTAAGTAGATTTAGTTTACTACATAAATTTTATTGCAGTAAAAAAATAATTTATCTTGCTTAAAAAGAATATACAAAAGGCAACATCGTTTTTATCGCTTAATCGATTTCCACACCATTTTTAGGACAATAAGATTGCAAAAAACATTCGATACATTGGGGATTTTGTGCTTTGCAGATAGCTCTACCATGGGAGATAAGTAGATGAGTAATTCTCCCCCATTTCTCCTGTGGAATTATTTCCATCAAATCCTTTTCTATTTTGATAGGTTTAATTTTATTTGTCAAACCCAATCTGAAGGATATACGTTGTACGTGGGTATCAACAGCAATCCCCTCATGAATTTCAAACCAATCATTTAAAAGAACATTTGCAGTTTTCCGTCCTACACCAGTTAATTTGGTTAATTCCTGCAAGGATGTTGGAATTTTAGAATCATATTTTTTGATCAATTCTTTTGACATCTCATGAATGAATTTTGCTTTGTTCCTATATAATCCAACTTTAGAAATGGCTTGCTCAATTTCTATAATAGATGCACTTGCAAAAGCTTGGGGGTCTGGAAAAGTGGAAAATAATTCCTTAGTTACAGAATTAACTTGTTTGTCTGTACTCTGTGCACTTAGAATAGTAGAAACTAATAGCTGATAAGGAGAAGTATAATTAGTTAATCCACCTTTAAATGTAGGATAGTATTCCTCTAGTTTTCCTAAAAGCAATATAGTTCTTTTCTTTAATGAAGTGCTCATCAAAGAAGAAGAAGAGATATGTAATTTATATGTTTTTAAAAGACAGAAACTAAAAATCACTAGTATAATTCTTAAAATAATTGACACTTTAAAAAAAGAAAATAAAAATAGAATCAATCATCTCATAAGGTTCTCATTAGTAGATTCATGGATTGATGTATTTTCACTCCCCAAATAGTAAAGATAGAACTATTTTTTCTTTTTCTTATCTAAGCCACAAATTGCTGTAAATAGTGTTAGATATATCCAAGAAACATATACGCAAAGAAATATCAAATAGTTTAAATAGTATCCAAGACTATAAATTATTTGTATAAAGGGGAATATAGAATGGGCGCAGGACAACGGAAAATCTTCAAAATCACACTACTTGGAGACGGAGCAGTTGGCAAGACAAGTCTTCGAAAAACCTATCTAGGTGAGGGTTTTAAAGATGGCTACTCTATGACAATTGGGGCTGACTTCGCTGTTAAACGATTAAGAATAGATGACCAAGATTTTGTTGCTCAGATTTGGGATCTCGCAGGACAACAGAGATTCTCAGCTGTTCGTGAAGTTTACTATCGTGGAACATCTGGATGTTTATTAGTTTTTGATATTTCTCGACGTTCAAGTTTTGAAAATATTCCATCTTGGATAGCAGAACTTCTAAAGAACAATAGTAATAGAGTTGTACCAATAGTTCTCATAGGCAATAAAAGCGATCTTCGAGCTACAGCTAAGGATCCAATTATGCGAGAACAATCTGAAGAATATGCTCGCAGTCTTTCAGCTTGGTCAGGCTTTACGGTTCCTTATATCGAAACCTCTGCCAAAACTGGTGAAAATGTTGATGAAGCATTTAAGACCTTGTTAAAAAATATTGTTTTATTTTACGAAAAGTTATATGCTCAACAATAAGTAATTTCTTTTCCTTTTCTTTTGTTTGTTACTGATTATTATTGATTCGTATATTCATTGTATCCTCATCAAATTCAGCATGAAGGGAAACGGTTCCATCTTCATTTACATTTAAAATTTTCATCTGTTCTAGCTCTGAAATATACTTCTTTGTTTGTGAAAGAGAAACCCCAAGTACAAAAGACAGCTGAATTGGAGCAATTACGCCCATTCTTCTAAGAAGATTTATGATGTTAAATCTTGGATCAGTGGTTACTATTCTTTCTAGAATATTTTTTTGTTTCATCCATTTATCCATATCTTCTTTGATTTTCTCCATTTCATCTTCTAATTTCTTTTTTTCTGCCTCAATCGCAACAACTTGGTCTGATAACTCATAAATTAACGATTCTCTTTCTTCTAGAAGTAGATTTAGCATATCTTTTTCTCTTTGAAACTCCTCTAAAAAACCAGCGTCCATATTCTCGCCACTTTCGGTAGCATCATTAGATTTTCTTTGAATCATCCTTGTATCATGTTGATATGGAGATACTGAGAACATGCTTGATAAGAAATTGAACAATCGGAAGAATTCTGATTTCATCTCAGCTATTACTACTTCTGAAGAGTTTTCCAGAAGCTCACTAACATACTGTATTGCGGGATCTAGTTCTAGAGTTGAAATTTGATTTTTTTTCTTGGCTCTTTCCGCTTTAGCTTCTTTTTTTCTTGGTGATTTGAGATTTTCCTTTAATTCTTCAACTTCTTCAGAAAGCCTTGATATTTCTGTATCAATTTCTTGAAATTCATCATCCTCAGATTTTTTCTCATAAAGGTTTTCCATCGAAATCATCTATATTTTTGCTGTTGATTCAATCTTGAAGCCTTCGGATTCAGAGGGTGTAAGATCAAAGTTTTCACTTACATAGGCTACTCCCATTAATTTTGTAATTGCAAAAGTATCTTTTATTTTGCTTCCGACAGTGCTTCTTGAAAAATCAAATATCCCTTGAGCAGCATTCATTATTATTCTTTCAGCTACAGAATCTAGCACATCTTGAGGTAATAGAAAGAAATGCACACCACCTATCTTAGTTAAAGACATTATGGTTCCTTTTAGAAATGTGATTAGAGCATTTGAATCTTCATCCAATCTATCTTCTTTCATCCACAGTAAATCATCAAAAACACTGAAACATTGTTTACTCTGATTTTCTTTTACATGAAGCATTCTATCAATAATCTTCTTAACATAAGTTTTTCTTTTTACTTCAATCTTTCCTAGTTTTAGAGAAGATGCCATTGAAGAGCTAGAAAGATCAAACATATTTTCAAAATACCAGTTCTTACCTTCGAAAGGTTTCACATCCCACTCATAAGCGTTGAATGAATTCAAAATATGAGAATACGGACGACTACTATGAACATAGAAAATTACATTATCAGAGTTTTGAGCCCAATTCAGAAGAATTCTTTGTATAAACAATGTTGGTATCACTGTTTCTGAAGGATATCTTACCAGTATAAGAGATCCTTGAGGTAACCCTTTTCTTGAGGACATCTCCATCCCCAATTTTTGATCAAGTGATCTTATACCAGTTAGAACTAAATCACCTCTTGTATCCTTTGCGGGGTTTGACTTTCCTATACGTTCTTTCTTTCCAGATGGTGAGTTCATATCCATTGAACATTCCTCAAATAATTAACTAAAATTGCTCTAGCTCCCGTAATGCAAGTTCTAAATCCGATATAAATTCATCTTGAACCTTCTTCTCTTCTTCAATAACAACCGGTTGGGCAGCTACTACAGGTTTAACTTCTGGAGCTGGAACAGGTTTTGCTTCAACGTCCAATATATTTCTGATTTTTTCTGCAGCTATTTTCATGGTTCTTCTAACCATTCCTAGAGCTACACCGGCATCTGTAATTAAGCACACAACAGTACTTCCACAACTTGCCACTAAAATTAAACCATCTGAAAATTCAGAGATAATTATATCAAGCACAGCCAACCCAACATTTGTACCTTGCTGTTCACTGGCTAAGTAAACTGCGCTTGCTATAGCTCCAAGAGCCTCTGATTCAAATTCATCAAAAGCGAATCTTGAAGAATAGGCCAATGTTAACCCTGTCTTATCAGCTAATATAACGTGATTAATATTAGCATCGCTTGTTATAATTTCATGAAGTATTGTATTTATTTGGTCAGCACCATACAAGCAAATCACCAAGTATTTTATGACATCTCTTAATGTCTATTTGTTGCTTAATATATTTATACTTAATGTCACTTGCATGACAAAACTAGAGAGTTTTCGGGATAGTTAAGAAAATGAATATAGAAAAAAAGGAAAAGAAGAGAGCTTCAGAGCTAAACCAGAGTGTATCAAGCAACGTTTTTAAATGAGACGTGAAAATTAGCTCCATGGCTAAAATATCATATCCTGTAATTATACTGAATTTTAAGAATTACGATCAAACGATTGGGAACAAGGGCCTATATCTTTCCAAGATTGCAGAAGAAGTTGCTAGAGAATTAGGCGTATCAATTGTAGTTTGTCCTCAAACTGTTGATTTAAGGAAAATCGCAGAAGAGGTTGACATTCCAGTTTTAGCACAGCATGTAGATGCAAATGATTCTGGAAGCTATACAGGAAATAATCTTATTCAAGCCGTAATGGAAACAGGAGCAATTGGCTCTCTTGTTAACCATTCTGAACACAGATTAAAGTTAGCTGATATTGAGAAAATAGTTGATAAAGCAAATACCCTAGATTTTTTCACTTGTGTGTGTTCTAATAATCTTCAAACAAGCAAAGCAATAGCCGCCCTTAATCCAGTAGCGTGTGCTATGGAACCACCTGAACTAATTGGTAGCGGAGTATCAGTTACTACGCAACCAAGCTTGGTTAAAGACACTATCAAAGCTATATCTGATATTAATTCAAACATTCAACCCTTAGTGGGAGCTGGAGTTTCGACCAATAAAGATGTTTTTGAAGCTTTGCAATTAGGAGCAAAAGGAGTTCTTTTAGCTTCAGGTTTTGTGAAAGCTAAGGACCCAAAAGAAGTACTAATAGAAATGGCAAAAGCAGTTTTGTAAATTCCAGTAAGTAAGAAAAAATTAGGAGAAATCAGTTCTCTGCTAGTTTCTTTTCCACATTGTTTTGTCGCCCTGTTGAATCTGAGTAAGGATTCCAGCTTTTGTCATCTGTTTTAAGGATTTGATAAATTCTTCCTTAGAAATCGGAGCATTTCCTTGCTTCAATGCAGCAAATTGACAAGCAGCAAATATTGCATCTTCAAACATGAACTTAGAAGAACCATAGGATTCAAGTATGATAGCCTTATTTGGAATATCAGGTTCCTTAACTGCAACCTTTGCTTTTGGTGTTTCCTTGACTTCAGTCTTGACTTCAGTTCCATCCTTAGAAAACACAACATCAGCAATTAAGTCTTTCAAACTCTTCCCTTCAGATTGTTCCCCAAAACCGTATAATTCAGCTATCCAATAAATAGAATGATTAACAAATGAATCAATAGATTCAAAATTCTCTTCATCAACGAGCTTCTCTATATATTTATACAGTTTTTCAGGTATTTTTGCTTCAAAAGATTTCATACTTTTTGCGCCTACTGAATGTTTTTATTGTTAAAATATTCTTCATTCTGTTTTAAATCTTTTTTATCTAGGTATTGATGCCCAAAGAAAAAAATGAAAGAAGTATTGATGATGGCGTCCTTTTGTTTTTCTATCATGTGTGTGAAGAGCACATCTAAGCCGTCTCAATCAGTCATTCGCCTAACTACATTAAGAAGGAAATGAAGTATAAATTTTTCTGTAAGAGTTTAAAATTTTGTTAAGAGGTTTTACGACCACGTTTATACTGGGTGAAACCACATTTTCCACAAGTTTGACGATCTGGATGTTCAGCCATATATACTGCATCCCCACAACGTTCGCAAACTTTTTTTGTTCTAACTATCTTATCTCCTTCGATTTTGTACTTTTTGTGTGTATCGCTCATTGTTTGCACCTATTATTTTTTGTCTTCTAAAATACCAGATCTTTTCAAGAGAAACTCTCTTTCAACAGCAATTGCTCTTTCAGTTGTATCATAAACATGAACAAGAGCTAAACTTTTTCCTTCTCCATATTTAGCTTCTAGTTTAATTAAAACTACTTGGTTTCTTTCTTTA